>JAGWBL010000108.1 GCA_021295935.1 Pseudomonadales bacterium | reverse complement strand
GTCCGAGGTCCGAAAGCCGTGCACTCGCCTGGCTTCGCGCGCTAAGCTGCGTTCAGGATTGACGTACACGTGAAATTCCCTGCCGGTGATCTGCCCATTGACGATCTCCACGCAAGCAACTTCGATGATCCGGTGATCCCTGGCCTCCAGACCCGTGGTCTCGGTATCAAGCGCCAGTTCTCTCACGCGCCGGACTCCGGTTGATCGCCGCTCACTGTTGAGAGATACTGCCTTGCGCGTTCCTTCAGACGGGTCTCGACACCTCTCGACACTCTTCTCCAATCGACCTGTCGGCCCTCGACCGCCGCCAGCAATGCCTGCCACTTCTCTCGATGGGCCACGGCACGACCGTCGGACGTTCTCCAGCCATTGCGCCGCCAAGTGTGAGACCAGCCGTTGACTCCCTCCGCGACATGGGGGCAATTGAGGCAAAGCTCCACTCTTGCGGTGGAGGGCGCCATCTCCAAGGAGCGAATCGCCAGATCCAGGCCCAGAGAGTAGGCGGTCCGGTCGGTACTCGCCCCTCCAAGTTCTCGGACCGAACCTTCAGAGTCCCGGCTCTGCAAGAACCAGGCCGAGGAGGAGTTCGCCCGAAGCCCGAACACCACCCCATGCACGACAACTTGCTCCTCTGAACACGAGCTCTGGGGTGTCTCCGTCGATTCGGGTTCGGTTCCCTTCGAACTGCGGATGGACTTCGCCGCCTGTTGGGCCAACTGGTCTGCGCGCTCGTTGTCGGGATG
The DNA here is from genome assembly GCA_021295935.1 of Pseudomonadales bacterium. Lineage (GTDB taxonomy): Bacteria > Pseudomonadota > Gammaproteobacteria > Pseudomonadales > Azotimanducaceae > Bin55. Next base: position 3,998 of record JAGWBL010000108.1, on the reverse strand, counting down.
GCCTGCGTGGGCCCTGACCCATCGCCAAGTGACGTTAAGGCGAGCGGCTTCCTTGTCGATCTGCTTCCACAGGTCCAAATTCTTCAGGCTGCCCGACTTGCGCTTCCAACCGCGATGCTTCCAGTCGCGCATCCAAAGCGTTACACCTTGCTTGACGTAGTTGGAGTCCGTGTGCACAACCGCTTTCGCACCGTCCTCCAGAGTCCTCAGGGCTTCAAGCGCAGCTTGGAGCTCCATGCGGTTGTTGGTGGTGTTGGACACAGCCCCGGAAAGCTCGCGATCTTCGCCGTTGCCCTTGATCACGATCGCCCAACCACCCGCTCCGGAAGTCACCAGGCAAGATCCGTCAGTAAAGATTCTCACCGGCCCCTTCAACGGGGTGCCGTCGTCGCTGGATCCGATGGGAACTCGATTCAAGTCATTCGAACTGGACGCGAGGTCGGTGTTTCCAGACGCCTTCAGGACAGAGGGAGTCAGTTCGCTACGGGTTGGCTGGTCACTTGGAACATCGGATCCTCGGGATCGAAGTCCGGTATGAAGGAGACCACGTCAGCCTCGGTTCTCAAGGACTCGATCAGCAAGCCGTATCCCAGGTGCTCGGCGGTTTGGGCGAGTTGCCGATCCATCGTCTCTCGTTCGGTCTCCGATGTCTCGTCGAACCTTGCCAACACCACACGGGAAACCACGATCAAAGCCCCCGCGCCGTTGGGCAGTTGAGTCGTTGTCAACTCACGGCTGTCGTCCGACGGAGCAGGTGTCTCGAACGCGGCTGCAATGATGGATCTCCGTGGTTGGCGGGCGTCTCGCCGGCCTCCCTCGACGTTCTCCCTCTCCACTCCATGCTCGTCTGCGACAGCCGAGTAGTCCGCGCCGTCCTGTTCGTGCTGGCTGCGCGCCTGCTCCACCGCGTTCTCCACCAGTCTGGCAGCTTCGACCGACCTCAAGTGGCCTTCAATTTCCTCGGACACTTCTTCCAGCGACTTTTGAACCGACTCGTTGACCCTCTCGAGCCGAACGACAATGGCGCGACCCGTACCGATGGCAACGGTGCGGCTGTTGAACCCGTTCTTCAGGACGTCATCCTCGAACGCCGCTTCCTGCAGTGGGCGCTGAGCGAACACGCCTTCCCGGTGCCTGCGGGTGATGTTCTCGAATGTGTCAATCCGGACTCCGAACTCCTCGACCAGGGGCTGAAGCGAATCGGACTGTTCGAAAGCGACCTTGTCGAAACGTTCTAGCGCCTGCTCGAACATCTCGAGCTCGAGTTCCCCACGGCGCTCCTTGAGGATGTCTTCTCGGCGTTCCTCGAAGCCTGGATGATCGACCGCTCCCTTTTCGTCCAGACGAATGAGGTGCACTCCAAAATCCGTCTGAGTCGGCTCGGACAGATCTCCGATGCTCTCCAAGGCCCACAGCGCATCGGAGTATGGCTTGACATAGGTTTCCGGCGTGGCGCTTCCCAATGACCCCCCGCCCGGACCACTTGGCCCGTCGGACAGCTCCTTCGCGAACTCCTCGAACGATTCGCCGGCTAGCACCTTCGCTCTCACTTCCTGTAGTTTCCTGACGGCATCCTCAAGGCTTCGATCATCGTTGATTTCGAGCAAGATGTGGGATGAAGACCGGGGAGCTCCCGCCTTGGCGGCTGCCAGTTCTGTCTCGTAGAGCTCCTCCACTTCCTCTTCGGTGATGGGAATGTCGTCCGCCATCCCGGCGCTCACCAAGGTGACCCCGGTGAAGTCGAAGGTCTCTTCGGTTATGAACTTGTCAAGATTTGCCTCGTAGTGTTGCGAGACATCTTCTATCGTGATCTGGATCTCGGCCTCGAAATCCGAGGGGGAGACAACCAGGTAGGCGTAGTCTCGGCGCTGGTAGCGCACCGCGGCCAAGTCCCTGCGTTCGAACTCGGTGACGAACGACGTGTCGGAGAACACTTCGAAGAGCTGCCGCACGCGCGCATCGTCCGTGAGGACGGCCTCGAACGACTGCGGTGACATCCCCTGTGCCGCCAACGCTGCAGCGTAGGTCTCCGGATCGAAATTGCTGTTCTCGTCCTGGAAGGATGGATGCCGGGTCACGACATCCAGAAACTCCGTGCGAGAACTGGTCAATCCCAAGTCCAACGCGATCTGCAGGAGCAACTCACGGTCAATCAGTCCCCGCAACTCCTGTTGCGGAGTCACGAAGGCGTCCAGTTGCTCGGGTGTGACGCTGTCGCCCCATTGCGCGGCCAACCTTCGTTTTTCCGTGGCGACGGAGTTCGCTAGCTGGCTTTGGGTGATATCCGTTCCGTTGACTTTCGCCGCGGCCGGTTCATCGACTCCAAAGAGATTGAACGCTCCAAATCCGAACACCACGAGCACGAAGCAAATCACGCCCGCGAGAACCTTGGCGCCCATGGACTGGGCACCCTTTCGCATTCGCTGCAGCATTCAGGTCTTGCTCGTCAAAACCCAGTGGATGCCGAGAGTTCGAGCTCCTTGGACACCGGTTCTTGGCACGGACCCGCGCGGGTCCGTATACGTCACTCGACGGGGATCAACTCCACTCGGTCCTTCATCGTCTTGCCCGGCTTGAAACGAGGTGCGTGCTTGGCAGAACTCATCATGGTCTCGCCGGTATGGAGGTTTCGCACCTCTCTCGCACCCCGAACCGTGACCGAGAACTTTCCGAACCCCGGAACGACCACGTCCTCGTGCGTTGCCAACGCATCCATGATGGCGTCGAATGTCGCATCAACCGCTCTCGACGCCATGGCGTTCGACATCTCGGTGTGATCCGCAACCATGCGCACCAGCTGGGACTTGTTCATTGATGATCCTCCTGTTGCAAGAATCCCCACCCAGGCGAACCAAAGCGCGAAATCCAACCCATGAGACCGGGCACCGGCTCGTGTCGAACGTCTGTGAGGGGATTGAAGCGAATGTTACTCGGTCCATTAGCGGGCTGCAGGCTCTTGTGGAGCCCGTGCCAGCTGATTTCCGTTGCCGACGTAGAGCACCATCGGCACGTTGTCTCCGACGATGACGCTCTCGTCGATCACCACCTTGGCGACGCCTTCGGACGAAGGCACTTCAAACATGGTGTTCCGCAGCACGTCTTCCAAGATCGATCTCAACCCTCGAGCGCCTGTCTTGCGAGCCATCGCCTTCTTGGCAATCGCGCCTAGCGCGTCGCGCCGAAAGTCGATTTCGACGTTGTCCATGGCGAAGAGGGCTTCGTACTGCTTGGTCAGCGAGTTTTTCGGTTCCGTGAGGATCTCCACGAGCGCCTTCTCGTCCAGTTCCTCCAGGGTGGCAACGACCGGCAATCTGCCGACAAACTCCGGGATCATGCCGTACTTCACCAGATCTTCCGGCTCGACCCTGTGCAGGATCTCGTCGATGTTCCTGCCGTCACTGGGCCCATAAACCTCGGCGCCGAAACCGATGCCGCTCCGCTCGGATCGATCGATGATGACGCGATCCAGGCCGGCGAACGCGCCGCCGCAGATGAACAGGATATTCTCGGTCTCCACCTGGAGAAAGTCGCCCTGCGGGTGCTTCCTTCCACCCTGGGGAGGAACGGACGCTGTCGTCCCCTCGATCAGCTTGAGCAACGCTTGCTGAACGCCCTCGCCAGACACGTCCCGGGTGATCGACGGGTTGTACGACTTGCGCGAGATCTTGTCGATTTCATCGATGTAGACGATGCCCATCTGCGCACGGTCGACGTTGTAGTCGCACTTCTGCAGAAGCTTGAGAATGATGTTCTCGACATCCTCGCCGACGTACCCGGCTTCGGTCAGAGTGGTGGCGTCGGCAATCGTGAACGGGACGTTGAGGAGGCGTGCCAGCGTCTCCGCGAGAAGCGTCTTGCCGCAGCCCGTGGGCCCAATCAGCAAGACATTCGATTTCGCGATCTCGACGTCCTCCTTCGCCTTGCGGCTTTGCAATCGCTTGTAGTGGTTGTAAACGGCGACCGACAGCACGCGCTTGGCATGTTCCTGCCCGATGACG
>JAGWBL010000107.1:5065-6845 GCA_021295935.1 Pseudomonadales bacterium | reverse complement strand
AACCCTTCGGCGTCCATTCCGCCACCCGGCCTGCAGAGCGGCGCCGAGGAAGCGAACTGGCGGCGAGATCCTGAACTGAGCGTGTCCACCCTCTCTGCAAGCTCGCAACCTGCCGTCGCCACCGACGCGTGCCTAGCCACACTGAAGCGCTCACTAGAATCGGCTTTGCGGGTTCCAAGCGGATTCGCATGGTCGACTTCACTTCGCCACACGATGGCATGCGAGGAAAACGCGCTTTGATTTCACCGCCCTTCACCATTGCCGAGTATGCAAGTAGGCGCGAACGTCTGATGGCCGCCATCGGCCCGGATTCAGTCGCCATCGTTCCCTCGGCGTCGTACGTACAGCGGAATTCGGACGTCGATTTTCCCTTTCGTCAGGAGAGCAACTTCTTCTACCTGACCGGATTCGACGAACCCGACTGCGTACTGATCCTGACCCCGGGCAACTCCCAGGGTGAAACGACCCTGCTGCTTCGCCCGCGGGACGTGCGAAACGAGCAGTGGACGGGAGAGAGACTGGGACCGGACCGAGCCCCGCAAGCGCTTGGAGTGGACCAGGCCCTCGAGAATGCCGCCGCGACGACAAGAGTTCCCCGGCTGCTGGACGGGAGAGCGGAGATACACACCTTCCTGGGTGCGAACAAGCAGTTCGAGAGTCGATTGTTCTCCTGGATCGACACCCTTCGGTCGAAGCGCAAGCAACCTCCCGCCCGGTTCTGCCAGCTGTCGGAAACGCTTCACGAACTTCGAGTTGTGAAGACCGAGCTCGAGATCGAGGCAATGCAGCGAGCGGCGGACATCTCGTCCGAGGCGCACATCCGAGCGATGCGGATGTGCCGTCCAGGACTGTTCGAGTACCAGCTGGAGGGCGAAATCGTTCGGACGTTCTTCGAACATGGAGCTCGTGAACCAGCGTATCCGAGCATCGTTGGGGCGGGTGCGAATGCCTGCGTGATGCATTACATCCAGAACTCAGACCAGCTTCACGATGGTGACCTGGTGCTCATAGACGCGGGATGCGAGTTCCAGCATTACGCTGCTGACATCACGCGAACGTTCCCCGTCAACGGGCGATTCTCGTCCAGACAGCGCGACCTGTACCAAGTCGTGCTGCATGCTCAAGGCGCCGCAATCGAGGCTGGTCAGCCTGGCGCGAAGTTTTCGGACCTGCACGACACTTCATTTCGATGCCTCACCCAGGGCCTGATCGATCTGGGCATCCTGAACGCCAGTTTTCAGGAAGCGGTCGAGAAGGAGCTTGCCAAGCCGTTCACCGTTCACGGTTGCTCGCACTTTCTCGGGCTGGATGTCCACGACGTGGGAGCAACCAAGAAAGGAACCCTGTCTCGCACTCTTTGCGAAGGCATGGTGTTCACCGTCGAACCGGGTTTGTACTTTCCGCCGGGACCCACGTGCGACGGAATCGACGACGGCTGGAAGGGACTTGGGATCCGCATTGAGGACGACATCCTGATTGAAGCCGACGGAAACCGCGTCCTAACCGTCGCATGCCCCAAGGAACCGGAGGCCGTGGAGGCCACCATGCATGGCGACTGAGACCGCGCTCGTCTCCGGTGCGGGAATCGTTGGGTCCGCTGCCGCTCTGGCGCTCGCCAGGTCGGGCTACAGCGTCGAGATAGTCGAGCCGCATCCTCCAAGAAGGGAGAGGGGTCGTCTTGGGGTCGATCCCAGGACCGTGGCGCTCGCACCGTCGACCGTCGACTGGCTTCGCGAGCTCGTGCCCGAGCTCCGCGTCGAGTCGCAAGCCATAGAGCGCA
>JAGWBL010000107.1:0-4768 GCA_021295935.1 Pseudomonadales bacterium | reverse complement strand
CGGAGCAGCCGAGACCATGAAGGCCTGGCGATTCAGCGGTTTGCGGACGGTCCGCTCGCGCTGCTGCCGATGTCCGAACCACACCTGCTTTCCTTGATCTGGAGCACCTCGAAGAACAAGGCCAAGGCCATCTTGGAAATGAACGAGGTCGCATTCTTGCATGAGGTGAACGCTGCATCGGAAGGCGTGTGCGGCAAGATTGTCGAAGCCGACCGGCGGTACAGCCTCCCGGTGTTCCAGCAGGTCGTCTCCAGTTTGCACCCCTGCCCTGGCGCCGTGCTGATCGGCGACACCGCTCGAACCATTCACCCGCTGGCGGGCTTTGGAGTCAATCTGGGAATTGAGGATGTGCGCTCCCTGGAGACGCGCGTGCTCGCCGGCGCAGGGGGTCTGTCCGGTTGGGCACGCCAACGCCAATTGCGCTCACGCATGATGACTACACTAATGTGGTCGTTCGAAAGGCTCTGGGGCGCGCGTGGCGCCTACGCTCTCACGGCTCGCAACTCCGGCGTCAAGTGGTACAACGAATTCTCTGCCTAGAAGCGACTGATCATGCGGGAGGCCACGGGAGAGACAAGCTGGACTCAGTGCCTCTAAGGACCCCGCTTTACGAACGCCACTTGGCGGAATCCGCGAGGATGGTCGAGTTCGCGGGCTACCGGATGCCCATCCACTACGGCTCGCAAATGGAGGAGCACCGATGCGTCAGGGTCTTTGCCGGCAAGTTCGATGTGTCGCACATGGGGGTGGTGGACATTCACGGAACAGATGCGGGATCGTTTCTGAGCCGAACCTGCGTTGGGGACATGCAGCGCCTTCCTCGAGAGGGCAGCGCCCGCTACACGCTCCTGCTCAACCGTTCCGGTTGCATCCTCGACGATCTCATTGTCTATCGGATGGAGAACGGGTTTCGAGCGATCGTCAATGCGGGCGTCAAGCATTCGGACGTCGAGTGGCTCAACTCGCACATCGGCGACTCCGACGTGCGCCTGCAGCTTCGGGACGACACATGCATCGTGGCGATCCAGGGTCCGGAAGCGATAGGACTCACCTGCCGCGCTTTGGATCTTGACCTCCAGGACCGGCTCGAACCCTTCAATTTCGAGGTCGTTTCGGACGAACTGATGGGTGCTCGCACCGGCTACACCGGCGAAGAAGGAATGGAGTTGGTGTGCAGCTCAAGGACCGCTCCCGAAATCTGGGACCGGTTGGGCAGCGTGGAGGTTCCATCCATCGGTCTCGGCGCGCGAGACACGCTTCGGCTGGAAGCCGGCATGAGCCTCAACGGGCAGGACATGACGCCTTGTGTCATGCCGTTCGCAGCCAACCTTGCCTGGACCATCGATTGGGATCCACCGGATCGCGGTTTCATCGGACGCAAGGCACTCGAGGACGCTCGGGCGTCTGGCATCGACCAGAAATTGACCGGCCTCATCCTCGAGGAACGGGGAGTCCTGAGGGAGGGATACGAGGTGTCGACCAAGGACGGCCCCGGTGTGGTCACAAGCGGTACGATGTCGCCAACTTTGGGATACAGTATTGCGCTCGCCCGATTGCCCAGGGCGGCAACAGGCGAGTGTGAAGTGTCGATTCGGGGCAGGCGCCTGCCTGCCAGAATCGTCCGGCCTCCATTTGTTCGGAACGGCAAGAAGGTGCATAAGTGAGTGACTACCCACCAGAACTTCGATACACCAGAACGCACGAGTGGATCGGTGAAGACGAGACCGGATGCTGCGTGGTGGGGATTACCGAGTACGCGCAGGACCAGCTGGGAGACGTCGTGTTCGTGGAACTTCCGGACACTGGATCGACGTTCGATGCCGGAGAAGATGCCTGCGTGATAGAGAGCGTGAAGGCTGCATCCGACATCTATTGCCCGGTAGCAGGCAAGGTGGTCGAAGTCAACGATGCACTTCAAACGGAGCCGGGCTTGGTCAACGAAGACCCCTACGGCAGTGGCTGGATCTTCAGGCTCGAGCCAGCGGACGTCGACGAGGGGTCCGAATTGATGGACAGTTCAGAGTACAGGGAGTTGTGTGAGGACGATTCCGACGAAGACGACGACTGACCGGGCCTGAGTCTTGCCCTTCATCCCACACACCGATGAGGAGGTCTCCGCGATGATCGCGGAGATCGGGGTCACCTCCATCGATGATCTGTTTGAAGAGATCCCTGCGAGTCTCCGTGTCGACGGCTTTCCCACGCTCGCCACCGGCGACAGCGAAATGGATCTCGCCCGCGAGTTTGCGGCGCGTAGCCGCATGGATGAACTGGCGGTGTGCTTCGCAGGCGGCGGCTGCTACGATCATCACATTCCGGCCGCAGTCTGGGACATCACCTCCCGCGGGGAGTTCTTGACCGCGTACACGCCCTACCAAGCAGAGGCGAGCCAGGGAACTCTGCAACTCATCTACGAGTTCCAGACCATGATCTCCGCGCTTACGGGCATGGAGGTCGCCAACGCTTCGGTGTACGACGGCGGCTCCGCCTTGGCGGAGGCTGTCCTGATGGCGGTCAGACTGCAGAAACGGCATGCGTCCAAGCAGGTGCTGAGCACGGCCGCTCTGCACCCGAACTACTTCGATACGGCGACGTCCATCGTGCGCGGCCAAGGAATCGTCCTCGACTGCATGGCCCCGTCGGAAGACGGTCTGAGCGTGCCCGACGCCGCGGATTCCCCTTTGGCCGTTGTCATCCAGCAACCCAATTTCTTCGGAAACCTCGAAGACGTGGACACGATCGTGGATTGGGCTCACGAGCAGGGCGCGCTCGTCATCGCTGTCGTCAATCCGATTTCGCTGGGTCTTCTGCGCCCTCCCGGTTCCTGGGGCGAAAGGGGCGCTGACATCGTGGTCGGCGACGGACAGCCCCTCGGCATCCCGATGGCATCCGGGGGGCCGTCGTTCGGGTTCATGTGCACACGTTCGAAATTCGTGCGACAGCTTCCCGGACGGATCGCGGGTCGCACAGTGGATGTCGATGGAAAATCCGGTTTCACGCTGACCCTGCAGGCCCGGGAACAGCACATTCGCCGAGGCAAGGCAACCTCCAACATTTGCACGAATCAGGGCTTGCTGGTCACCGCAGGCACGATTTACATGAGCCTCATGGGGCCAGCCGGCCTGCGATCCACGGCTCAAGCCTGTCACGATCGGACTCTCCGCCTCGTCGAGAAAATCGAGGCAGAGACGTTCGCAGTCCGGGCCATGGACGTTCCGTTCTTTCACGAGTGCGTCATTGACCTTCAGTCCATTTCGGCAGATGCCTTGGTCGATCGCCTCGCTTCGCGAGACATTCTCGCGGGAGTTCCGCTCGGCCATTGGTGGCCCGATCGAGCAACGCAGCTGCTTGTATGTGCGACAGAGAGGCGAACTCAAGAGGAAATCGATTCATTTGTCGACTCGATTTCCTGGGCCCTTGGCGCGAACGCCTGATGAGCCGGACCATCTTCGACATATCGGCGAAGGGCGGGATGGCTTGGAGTCAGCATCCGCGTGGCGAGTGGCGCTCCGAGATACCCGAGGAGCACCTGAGAAGCGACGCGCCGCGACTGCCGGAAGTCTCCGAACTCCAGGTAGTGCGCCACTTCACCAACCTGTCCCGCAAGAACTTCGCGATCGACACGGCGTTCTATCCCCTCGGGTCCTGCACGATGAAGTACAACCCGCGGGGTGCGCACCGCATCGCCAGCCTGCCGGGTTTCTTGAATCGGCATCCCTTCGCGCCAGCCGGAATGAGCCAGGGATTCTTGGGATGCCTGTTCGAGCTGCAGGAAATCTTGAAGGAAGTCACGGGAATGGTCGCGGTCTCGCTCAGTCCCATGGCAGGTGCGCAGGGTGAACTGGCGGGCGTTCTGATGATTCGCGCTTATCACGAGGCTCGCGGGGACAACGCGCGGACGGAAATTCTCGTGCCCACCGCCGCACATGGAACCAACCCAGCGACAGCGACCATGTGCGGATACCGGAGCCGCGAGATTGCCGTCGCCGAGGATGGCGACGTCGACATCGACGCGCTGAAAGCGGCGTTGGGGCCGTCAACAGCAGGCATCATGCTGACCAACCCGTCGACTTGCGCGGTTTTCGAACGCCGTATCGAGGAGATCTCCTCCTTGGTGCACGAGGCGGGTGGACTGCTCTATTACGACGGGGCTAATCTGAACGCCATCCTCGGCAAGGCACGACCCGGCGCCATGGGCTTCGATGTCCTGCCCCTCAACCTCCACAAGACGTTCGCCACGCCTCACGGGGGTGGCGGCCCCGGCGCGGGTCCAGTGGCGGTGAACGAGCGCCTGAAACCCTACATCCCAATTCCCTTCGTGGTCAAGGATGGCGAGAGATTCCGCTGGATTGAAGAAGTCGAAATGCCGCAGTCGATCGGGCGACTGTCGGCATTCATGGGAAATGCAGGGATACTGGTCCGTGCCTTGATCTATGCCCGCATGCTTGGCAGGGAAGGCATGCTCCGTGTCAGCGAGTTCGCCACCCTCAATGCCAGCTACCTGGCAGCCAGACTGGTAGCGGCAGGTTTTCAGCTTGCCTATCCAACCCGCCGAGCAACACACGAATTCTTGATTTCGCTGCAGGCAGAATCCAAGGAGCTAGGCATCAACGCCATGGACTTCGCCAAGCGACTTCTTGACTACGGGGTGCATGCACCGACTACCTACTTTCCGTTGCTGGTTCCTGAGTGCTTTCTCATCGAGCCGACCGAAACCGAGACCATGGATTAACTCGACAGGTTTGCAGACGCGATGATCCAGATCAAG
>JAGWBL010000106.1:4991-5415 GCA_021295935.1 Pseudomonadales bacterium | reverse complement strand
CATGTACATCCACAGAAGGTCCGGCCTGCGCTGCGAAAAACCACGTGAAGTACCTGCGCGGTGCCTCCGCGGGCGGTGTCCAGTGCGAGAACCACACCAGGCTGTCCGGCTGCAGCACAAGCCCCGCCTCCTCGCTTGCTTCCCGGACTGCCGCACGGCGGGCAGCGGACTCAAGGTCTCCTTCGCCCGCATGATCTCCAGGTTCGACCCTGCCTCCCGGGAACACCCACAGACCGCCAAAGCTGGTCTCTCGGTTCTTGCGCACCATGAGGACCTGAACGCCCTCCTTCGTGTCTCGCAGAAGGGTCACGGTAGCAGCCGTGTCGCCCTCGACTTCACAGTCGTGACTCTTCACCATGCCGCGATCGGGAAGCTGGCGTGCGTCCGTCTCCGTTGCGACAACGGCCGACGGTTCGGCAGTGCG
>JAGWBL010000106.1:0-4812 GCA_021295935.1 Pseudomonadales bacterium | reverse complement strand
GATCGTGCGCCGTGTCCAACTTCGCAAGCAGTTTTCGAGCCACTTCGTTGTCTGGCTCTCGGTCCATCGTGAATCCGAGGTTGTTCGTCAGGTAGTCGTGCCCAGGGTAGATCCTGGTGTTTCGGGGGAGTCTCTCCAATTGAGTCGCGAACGTGTGGTACAGCTCCTCGGGGTGACCGCCTGCGTGGCAGTTGCCTGCGCCGGCATTGAAGAGCGTGTCTCCCGAGAAGAGCGCCGGGAAGTCGCCCGTCGACTGCAAGCACACGTGACTCATCGTGTGACCAGGAGTATCAAGCGCAAGCAACTCGACACTCTTTCCGATCCTTACCACGTCTCCAGCCTTCAATCCGCGATCGATGCCATCGATCTTGTCGCCCGCTCTGTGGTGTGCGAGCAGAGTCGCGCCTGTCGCCTCGATCATGGGGCGATTGCCGCCGGTGTGATCTCCATGCTCATGCGTGTTGATGATCTGGGTGACGTCCCATCCGTGTCGATTCGCTCTGGCCAGGCACTTGCTGTGATCAAGCGGATCTATGGCTGCCGCCTCACCGGTCTCGGGGCAGACCACCAGGTAGTTGAAGTTGCGGAACGCGTTGCCAGTCCAGATCTGTTCAACGATCATCGGGTTCTCCTGAGGGTGCGGCCTGCGCGCGTCAGTTCCGCAAGACGTGAGACGCTCAAGAACGAGTCTACTTTCGAAGACCCGTCCATCGCGCAATCCCGCGCGCGCTCAAATGGAGGGGCCCTGCCAAAGTTAGAATCCGATGGAGTTGAACGCGTTGCATTCGAAGGGAGACTTGTGATGAGCAGCCTGGTGCCCAAGTCAGTGATCATCCACGACGACACGATGAGGGAGGGCCTGCAAATCGAGAGTCCCGACATATCCGTGTCCGAGAAGTTGCGTCTCTTGGACGCCATAGGCGAGATGGGAGCCAAGCGCATCTCCATCGGCTCGTTCGCCCATCCCAAGTGGACTCCATCCATGGCATGCATCGACGAGATTGCAGAGCGGTTCGTGCCCAAGCCCGGGGTCAGGTACACCGCGTTGGCATTCAATCGACGCGGCCGAGATCGAGCTGCCGCCTACGGCGACAAGCTCGATCTGTCACGGACGCGCAGATTCGGCTGCCACGTCGAGATGTGTGACACGTTTGCGCGTCGAAACTACAACCGAACTCAGGCGCAGCAGCTGGAAAGCATGGAGTCCGCCGTTGAGGAGGCCCGCGCAGCCGGCGCGGAGTTGGCGTTTGCCGACATCGGCAGCCCTTGGGGTTCAAACTTCGAAGGCCGGTTCAGCCTTGGGCAGTTCATGGACCTGCTGGGCATGATCGTCAGTCGCTGGAACGAAGCGGGTGTGACGGTGCATCGTCTGACCTTCCTCGATGCCATGGGCTGGAACATGCCACACACGGTACGGCAGTATCTGGAAGCGATTCGGGAAGAGTTTCCGACCATCACCGAGTTCGCCATGCACCTTCACAACACGAGGGGTGTAGCCTTGACTAGCTACTACGAAGCGCTTCAGCTGGGCGTGCGCGAATTCGACACCTCTCTGGGAGGCATGGGCGGTTGCCCCTACTGCGGAAATGGCCGAGCCGCAGGACACGTACCCACCGAGGACTTTGTCCATCTCTGCCACGAAATGGGAATCGAGACGGGCTACGACCTCGACAAGGTCATCGAGGCCGCAACCATTGCCGAAGAGGTCGTGGGTCACCTTCTCCACGGCCATGTCTCCAAGGCGGGGGGATTTCCCGAGGGCGACCGGGTCTATCCTGCGGACATGCCGTTCGTGGAGCCGCAGGAGGAGGCCTCGCACTTCCGGAATGGACCGGAGGTCTACGAAGGACAAATCGCTCCTTGGCAAAACAGCGACATACTCAACAAGCAAGCAGTTGCCTGACGTGCCAGCCCTTCGCACGACCAAGAGGTCCGACTCGGCCACGGAAGTCGACTAGATCCGGGAATTGGTGCCCGCCATCCACATCACGCCCATTCGTCGGCTGCTTGTTGCCAATCGCGGCGAGATCGCTCGCAGGATCTTCCGCACGGCACAGGAATTGGGCAAGTTCACCATCGCGGTACATGCTGACGGCGATGCTCGAGAACCGTTCGTGCAAGAAGCGGACATGGCGATCCCGCTTGGCGGCACAACCTCCACGGAGACCTACCTGGACATCCAGAAGGTGCTGGCCGCCGCTGAACATGCAGGCGCGGATGCCGTCCATCCAGGGTACGGATTCCTGTCGGAGAATCCTGACTTCGCCTCGGCGGTGGTCGACGCCGGCCTGATCTGGATCGGGCCGCCCGCGCCAGCCATCCGGACCATGGGTGACAAGCTCGCTGCCAAGGCGTTGATGGAAGAGGCAGGAGTGCCCACGCTGCCATCCCGCGAGATCGGTGACGGACGGGAATCCCGAGCGCTTGCGCGAGAGATCGGCTACCCGCTCCTTGTGAAGGCGGCTGCCGGGGGAGGAGGCAAGGGCATGAGGGTCGTCGAGGACGAAGCAGGCCTGGAGGCTGCCATCGAAGCAGCACGCCGCGAGGCCGCGTCCGCTTTCGGAGACGATCGGCTGTTTCTCGAGCGATGGCTCGCGAGCTCGAGGCACGTGGAGATCCAGATCATGGGGGATCTGCACGGCAACATCGTGCACTACTTCGAGCGTGAGTGTTCCATCCAGCGGCGACATCAGAAAATCATCGAAGAAGCACCCTCCACCGCCGTTGGCCCGCAACTTCGGAGTGCGATGGGCGCCACCGCGGTGACTGCCGCCCGAAAACTCAACTACTCGAGCGCCGGAACGGTCGAGTTCCTGCTGGAGGGCGAAAACTTCTGGTTTCTCGAGGTCAACACGCGACTTCAGGTCGAACATCCGGTCACGGAGGAAATCACCGGGCGGGACCTGGTAGCCGAGCAGATCCGCATTGCCGAGGGTGAGCGCCATGAGGGGGATCAATCCGAGATCAAGTACTCCGGTCACGCCATCGAAGCTCGCATTTGCGCTGAAGATCCGACACGGGGGTTCCTGCCCTCGCCAGGCAAGGTGGAGATCTGGGAGCCCTATGACATCGATGGTGCAGTTCGCTTCGATTCGGGCATCGAGACCGGCAGCGAAGTCAGCATGGAGTTCGATCCGATGATCGCGAAGGTGATCGCTTTCGACGACACCCGGCGCGGCGCGGCCGAGAAGCTTGTTCAGGCATTGGAGGCGACTCGCATCGCTGGAATCGCCACAAACCGGGATTTCCTGGTCAATGCGCTTGGCACGGAGGACTTCCTGAGCGGTGACACGACAACGGACTTCATCGATCGCGTTCAACCGGCGACACGTCGCACCGTTGCGGATCGTGACTGGATGGAGGCAGCCATTGCCATCTGCCTTCACATCCACTTGACTGAGCGACAGCGGGCGCTTCTTCTCGGCAACCTCAGTCCATTCTGGAGCGTGACACCGATGCCCGCCAGACGAACGGAGTTCCAGGCGGGCGACCGGCGGCTGGAGGTGAGCTACCGAACGCAGCGAGATGGCTCGTACTCGCTCGAGGTGTGCGGAAGGACCTGGGAAGTAGAGGCGGATGCAGACGAGTTCGGCGCTCTGTGGCTGACCATCGGCAGCAGGCGCATGCAATTCGATGTGGAACGCCTCGGAGACAGATGGTTCGCTCGTGGGCCGGAGGGAGAACTCGAACTGCGGGAGGTGCCGCGCGTCAAGGATCGAGTCGTGGACGCTGCCTCAGGAGGCTTGACAGCTCCCATGCCCGGCAAGATTCTTGCGCTCGAGGTGTCGGAGGGTCGACGGGTCGTGCCCGGTCAAGTGCTCGTCATCATGGAGGCGATGAAGATGGAACACCGCATCACGTCCCCTGGAGATGGCATAGTTCGAGCAGTCACCGTCAAGCCGGACGATCAGGTGGAGAAGGATTGCGTGCTCGTGGAACTGGACCTGGACGATGTGCAACCAAATGCCTGAGACAAGTGAGATCGACCGTTGCCCCCGCCGAGCAGTCTTGTTTGCAAGAGCATCGCCGTGAAGGAACCAACGGAAGCGACTCTCTACCGGGTTGAGAATGGCGCCGCCTGGATCACCCTGAACCGCCCCGAGAGGCGAAACGCTCTCTCCGCCATTCTGTTGTCGGAAGTCCATGAACATCTCACATGCGCGGGCGGTGACCCTGACGCGCGAGCCGTCGTGATCACGGGTTCAGGCACAGCATTCTGTTCGGGCGCGGACCTGAAGTCGCCTCCCGGGAGCCTCATCCAAGGACGCAACTCGATTCCGTACGCAGACGTGCTGGTGCAAATGCAGCAATGCGAGAAGCCGGTGATCGCCGCAGTGAACGGTTTCGCGTTCGCCGGTGGCATCGGGCTGGTTGCGGCGGCGGACATTGCCATCTCCGTCGATGAGGCGGTGTTCAGTTTCAGCGAAGTCAGGCTCGGATTGGTTCCAGCGGTGATCGCGACCGTGGCGTTGCCCAAACTCGGTGAACACCATGCGATGAAGCTGTTCCTGACCGGAGAGAGATTCACCGGTTCAGAGGCGAAGGAGTTCGGACTGATCCACCGAACTGTTGTCAAGGATGACCTTGAAGCAGCGGTGCAGTCGGAGGTTGACCAGATCAAGCTGGGCGGCCCGAATGCCGTGAGCGCCTGCAAGAGACTGGTCCGCGTCTTGCCAACCTGGGATCGCACGCAGGCGCTGGACCGGGCAGCGGCGTGGAGTCATCAGATGTTCAAAACAGAAGAAGGACTTGAAGGCATGGCGGCGTTCCGCGAGAAGCGCAAGCCTTCCTGGGTGAAGTGAGTCGGGAGGC
>JAGWBL010000105.1:4785-9679 GCA_021295935.1 Pseudomonadales bacterium | reverse complement strand
ACCAGCTCTTGAACGCCTTCCATCCCCCGACTACGGAGACAAACCGCCGACTCAAACGCGAACGGATTTTCCAGCAAGTCTCGAGGACCTTCTGAAAGGCTTGTCGAGCTGCTTCGATGACTGGTACAAGCCCGCGCGTCCAGACTCTGCACTGGGAGACCCGCGTCGCATGCAGATCGAGCGAAGGACCGACCGGTCCCAAGTGAGTCAAACTTGAAGGCTCGCAGAGAACTGGATAGTCGCTTGATGCTCTCCACGCCTGCGGGGGATTCCCGATCTAGACATCTTGTCCCCGAGAACGCGGCACACCCAGTTCAGGCTTCGTAACCGTGGAGACTCACTCCGTATTGCCCAAACAGCACCTCTCTTCGATTGTGGGGAAGCAGCACTCCCCGTCGAACGGATTGCGCTGCGAATCCGTCTTCCAGCTGTTGAGTGGTATGGGGAAATGGACAGGACGTCCCCATGACTTCCTCAACGTCCACTTCCCTCTTGTTCAGGAGCCGGAACTTGGTGATTGCCAATGGAACCTCGGTAGAAAACGCCAGAAATCCGTGCATGCAGGTTCGATCGCTGACGAACTGCTCCAAGTACTCGCTCAGGTTGCACATCGAATGGAAGTCGATGAAATTCAGGCAGTCCCAGAGCAGGAACAAGTCGAACTGCGTGCCCTCCCGAATGTTGAGGAACTGGCGAAAGTCCGGGACCTCGCCCCCTTCCGAAGTGCGGAACAGATGGGCTCGATCCCGAAAACCCACATAGTAGACAGTGCACCGGAAGTTGTTGAGAAACGCGATGCCCTCGGGCGTTGGCCTCCCGAGATCCAAGACCACCAAGCGACTGGACTGCTCGATTTCGCCAAACGCCAGCGGCAACAGTGAGCTTGCAAGCCGAGGCACGGAAATTCCGTCAGCGGCCGACAGCAGGCAGCGGGCTCCTCAAGTTCGGCCTATCCGTCGAGGTCCGCAACGGACGCGTCCTCCGACTCGGAATCCTCCTCTTCCGCCGACGAGTTGTAGTCCTCCAGTCCCATGTCGATGCGCCCGTTGAATCTCGCGCCGTCCTCCAAGGAAACTCTAGGCGCGGTTATGTCGCCCTGGACGCGGGCGCCTTCCTTGAGCACAACCTTCTCGTTGCCCCGGAGGTCTCCTCGGGCTTCGCCCGCAATCACGATGGTGTCAGACGTGACGTCGGCGATCACGCTGCCGCCTGGCTGAATCGAGACTTCGTTTCCGAGCAACTCGATTGTGCCCTCGACGGTCCCCTCGACGCTCAATGGCTCGCTGCCCACAATCTCGCCGCGAATCGTGATGGAAGATCCGATAGTGGCAACGTTGTCAGTGGGTTGCCATCGATTTCTCTCGGCACCGGGGTTGGAAGCGGAAGATTCGGTGCGAGGGGGCACGGGAGTTGGTGGCGGGGCAAGCGTCTGGCGACCTTTTTCGAAGATGGCCATGGAATGGTCCTCTGGATTTCGGGAATGTGCATATTAGAGCATGAGCGCTTGGCGGTGAACCGCGTTGCTTCTTGCGACTCCTGCCACTCGCACCGACATTGAAGCATGTTGATGGCGCCCCCGGCAGTTGGTCCGAACGACCCGCGCCGACGAAATCCAGGTGGTGGGATCCGCAATTCGACTGTCGCTGGAATCTCCATCCACCGAGCCGAACGATCTGGCAGTTGAAAAGGCCCGGTTCTCCATGAACCTCGTGGCCCTTTCTCTTCAGCTAGGCTACGGGCAAAGCCGATGCGGCTTGCTGGGCAAGTTCGTGGAGGACTTCCAGGTACTTGTCGTAGCCGGAGGGACTCCAACCCAACGTCTTCAACCCATCGCAGTTCAGGGACTTGGGAGGCGGCTCACGACTCGCAAGTTCAGGGTGCGAACTCGGGTCCGAACGGTGATGGATCGTTCGAAGCAGTTTCCATGTATCGCTCGGGGCGACCGCGATGTCAGAACAGTTGAACACTCTCCCCTGGACGCGCTCTGCGGGCGCCGTCAGCAACAGTTGAATCGCCTCAACGACATCTCCCACCCACACTTCGGTTCGCGGCAAATGACCTGCTTCGGATACTGATCCGTGCCTTCGGGCGTCCATTGCCAGTTGCCACCACTTGCAGTCCGACACCGGCCACGTCGTGCCATAGATCCCGGTTGGACGCACGCCGACCCTGCAACCTGTTCTGCAGCTTCGAACCATCGCTTCAGTCAGCGCCTTGAGCTCGCCATACCGCGTGGTCGGCATCACTGGGTGATCATCGGCAATCCCGTCGGCAGGCGAGGTCTCGACCCCGTCAAACACCGCACGGCTCGACAACGCCACCAATCGCTCGACGCCCTCGAGATCCGCCACCTCGAACGTGCGAATCGTTCCCATTCCGTTTGCCGTCCAGAAGTTGTCCGGGTCCGTCGCCTCTCCACCCCTGTAGCGGCCTCGCTCATGCGCGTACGCAGCATGCACCAAGCCATCGCACCCCTTGCACAAGCGCCTCAGCTCCGACAGCAATTCCATCCGGCTCTGAACCCAACGCACCGATCTCCCGCACTCAGTTTCTACCCAGTCCTGGATCCGCGTCAGCGACTCGATGCTTCGATAGCCGGCAACGACTTCGTGTCCATGCCTGGAGAGACCGACGACCAACTGACGGCCCAGCAGCCCGGTGGCGCCGGTGACTGCAATCTTCACGACGGGGTGACACGCACCGATTCGGGAATCTCGGTGCCGTTCAAGTAGGCATGCCAGAGGTCGATAAGCGGCCGCAACTGACTTGTTCGGGCATGCCCATGCTCCCACGGCTTCTCGTACTGGTAGTGAACCACGCGTATGGACTTCCACACCCACAGCTTGGGCAGATTGAAGTAGACGTACTGGAGGACATTGAACACGTAAGGAAGTCCATGCCAGTCCGGAAAGTAGGCCTCCAGGAACGTCTGATCAGTTCGCTTCCAGAACTTGCCGGGCACATCCAGCCTTTCGAGCATGTCGTCAAACGTGGCTCGGTCGGGTTGGGCCACGAACACGCCGGAGTTCATGCGGTGCATGTCGATCAGCGATTCGTAGAGATTGGGCGCGGCGCTGAACTCCGGATACCCGAACAGCTTGTCGATGGAGCGAACCACAACGGTGTCGGCATCCAGGAACACCACGCGCTCAAACTCCTCCAATTCCCAGATCCTCAGTTTGCAGAAGTTGTCGAGAGGGTCGTGGAAAAGGGGTTTTTCCCCTTTGGTAAACGGAGCGGCCGCATGTTGGGCCTGGCGACTGTGCCGCTCGCGGAACGCCTCCGACAACGGCAACTGGTCCACCTCCAGGACCCGGCATCCTTCGGCCGCCAGCTGCTCAAGGTCCCCGGCCCCTCGGGTTGCCAGCACGACCATCGGATGCTGAGTGCCGGCGCGACGCAACGATCGCGCCAGTGCCAGCGCGCCCAGCGCGTAGTCCGAGTTGGTTACCAGAGTGGCAAAGGCAGCCCGCACCGGGACGCTTCGTCAGAACGCGCGGCTGCTCAGTTTGCGGAATTCGACAATTTTCGGGATGTTCTTGCCTATTTCCCTCGTCCAAGCTGATGTCGAGGGGATGCGCTTGATGTCGATCCGCTGAGCGTACTTGCCTGCCACGTCGATCAGTTCCTCCAGAAGTCCCGACTCCAGTAGGATGGGGTCGAGCCCCAGTTCGAGGAACTGCCGGTTGTCGACTTGCAAGTCGTTCTCCGCCGCTTCCTTGCGCGGATTGGGGACAAGATTCACCTCGGCGCCGGTCATGCGAGAAATGAGTTCCGCCAGATCGCGTATCCGATGCGTTTCCGTCATTTGGTTGAAGATGCGCGGTCGCTCTCCTCTGTCCGGAGGATTCTCGAGAGCGATCTCGATGCACCGAACCGAATCCTGGATGTGGATGAACGCCCGCGTCTGACCTCCAGTGCCGTGCACCGTCAGAGGATGCCCGATTGCAGCCTGGATGAGAAACCGGTTCAGCACTGTTCCGTAGTCGCCGTCGTAGTCTAAGCGATTGATGAGCTGCTCGTGCCGGCGTGTTTGGTCCGTGTGCGTGCCCCAGACCTCTCCCTGATGCAAGTCGGTCACGCGGTAGCCATCGTTCTTCGCGTAGAACGCCAGCAACAACTGGTCCAGGCATTTCGTCATGTGATACACGGAGCCTGGATTGGCCGGATAGAGAATCTCCTCCTTGCGCACCGAGCCGTCGTCGTTCTCCAGGCCGACAGTCAGGTAGCCCTCGGGAATGGTTGCCCCGACGTCGCTGTAGCCGTACACGCCCATCGTGCCCAAGTGCACCAAGTGGGCATCAAGCTGAACCTCCACCATGGCATTCAGAAGATTGTGCGTGGCGTTGACGTTGTTGTTGACCGTGTAGGTCTTGTGGCGGTCGCTCTTCATCGAGTACGGCGCGGCGCGCTGTTCCGCCAGATGGATCAGCGCCTCGGGTCGCCAACCTGCCAGCCACTGCTTGGTACGATCATATTCCTGCGCGATGTTTATCACTTCGAAGCCAATCTCCCGACCGGACACTTGGTGCCAGATCCGTCGCCGTTCCTGAATGGAGTCCATGGGCGTAAGCGACTGCACACCCAATTCCGTGTCGACCCACCGCCTGCTCAGGTTGTCTACGATGGTCACGTCGTGGCCCAAGTTTGACAGGTGCAGGCTTGTGGGCCAACCAACGAAGCCATCTCCGCCGAACACCGCTACTCGCACTTCCGCATCCTCGCTCTTTCTTGTGGGCTCCCGGGGATTCTATGGGTGCATGTTCCCGACACCTGAACGCCGGTTCTCCTGCCAGAAATAGGGAAGATGCTCAGCAAAAGCGCATTGTCGCGAGGCATGCCTTGGCCGATGACTCCGGACGCCAGCGGTCGCATGGAGAACTCCGAACTGGAC
>JAGWBL010000105.1:0-4659 GCA_021295935.1 Pseudomonadales bacterium | reverse complement strand
ACTCGCCAACCGGTACGTCCGGGCGAGACCCCGCGTCCGGCATGGAGCGGGGTGCTATGTCCAAGTGTTTGTGGTGTTGGTGGAGGTGGCGGGACTCGAACCCGCGTCCGTCGGCCCGTCGTCTTCGGCTCTACATGCTTAGTTGCGTCATTGCGTTTAGCCACCGTGCGGCCCGACGAACAGGGCGCACGCCCGCGATCCTTCGTCCTCTAACGCGAACCTCGAAGGAGGGGGTCCGCGCGATCCCGTGACACGTGCTCCCAGAATCCACCACGGGCAAGCAGATCTCCGGGACAAGCAACCTACGAGCTGCTAGAGCAAGCTCTTCAGGCCGCTAATGCGTACCGATTGTCGTTGGCAACTATCGAAAAGTCGCAGCGATTGATTAGCGAGAGTCACTACCCTCTCGACATGCACCTTAGAGTCCGATACCGCCGTCGAAACCAAGTCACCCCCAGATCGTGGGCGGATCTGGTGAAGATCATCCTATAGCCAGACAAACCATCAACAGAACCGCACTTTCCGAACCCGCACGCGGTGTCGGACACCAAGAGGGGCAGTCAGAACACGCTGTTCCACCGACTATTTTACGGATATTTGAAGATGCGCCCTTCCAGGGTTTCCAAGACGCCATCCTGTCTTTGGCCTGCGGGCGTCCGCGCTATCCGGTTGTTCGCTTGGCCAATCCGTGTGCCGAACGCTTGCGAACCATCCACACTTCTTCTGTAGGCCAAGAAGCCGCCCACTTCGGATCCGCCCAGTCATAGTCCGAGCGCGCACCAGCGGAAGCTCCCAGTTCTCTCAAAGCTTCAATCTCGAAGTCCTGCGAAGTGAGCAGCGATATCCATTCTCCGTGAGGCAGAGTGAACTCCACGCTGTCAGGCGGACCCCAGTCAAGCCTCCCCATGCCCAGGTAGGGTCGCTGAAGCTCAGTCGTAAGTGGGTCTGTGTCCACATCCTTCACGCAAAGTTGGAACAACGCGGCGCAGGTCATGAACACCAGTCGTCCTCCAGGACGAAGCACCCGCGCGGCCTCAGGCACCCACTCGTGCGGATCCGCCCACAGGGAGGCCCCATACTCCGAAATCACAAAGTCGAAGGAACGATCCGGAAAGGGCAACGATTCCGCGAATCCCCGCACGAACTTCGCCCCGCGCTTCAACTCGCTCTCAAGTCGCATTGCCGTGCACAGCTGGGCGGGAGTCGGGTCGATCCCGACGGCATCACCACCCCGCGCCGCCATCCAGCCGGAGACATACCCGGCGCCACATCCGATTTCCAGGCAAGCGCTGCCGGACAGATCTTCCGGCAGAAGTGGCAATTCCTGATTCGGGATTTTCCAGATGCCCCATGCCACTGAATCCGTTCGCCAGTTTCGCTCCGCAGCTTGGACGTAGTCGGATGCCTGGGCCTGCCAGTGATCCACGTTGATCCGTTGGTAGTCCTTCATCTCAGCCAAGTTCCGGAGGAAGGCAGGTCGGGGAGTCCACCTTGCGTCCCACTCCAATACGGCGTGACCAACTGCTGTTCCTATAATCCCTTTCGCTTCACGCCTGCGTTTCCCATTCGCTCCTGATTCCAGCAAGACCTCGGGATCTCACTTCGTGAGCGAACAGATTCGCCAGACACGGATCATGCATGAAGCGCTGGCTGACCTCAACCGGCAAGGCGCGACGAGTGTGTGTCCGGGCGACTTGGCTGAATACATGCGGAACAGGAACCTTCCCATGGACACCTGGGCGATCGTCGGAGAACTCAATCGTCTTACGGAGTTGGGGCTGGCCAACTTCGACGCAGAGACCGCATCTTGGCAGCTCGCGCCTGATCGGGACTTCGCAGAAGTCCTGGAGCAATGGCGTGCAGACTCGAAATTGACGAATCACAGCAATTCCGGAGGCGTTGATTCCGGCTGACTGCTCCGCCACTGTAGCGCACGATCAGAAATCGCGATCGATCATTTGCACTGCCAGGCGGTCCAGCAGCGATCCCTGCAATCCCAGGGACTGAAGAGTGTCACGGCTGACGCCTAGAAGTTCTCGCGCTCGCTCGCGAGCCTTCTGGACCCCCATCAACGACACCAGCGTCACGCGCCCTTGCTGTTCGTCAGACCCTGCAGGCTTGCCCAGAACCTCTGTCGCCTGAGTGACATCCAGGACGTCGTCAATGATCTGAAACCCGAGGCCGAGGACGCCGCCCAGGCGAATCAAGTCTTGATGAATGGGCGCTTGCAGATCCGAGTGTCCCGCGGCAATCGCTCCCATTTGGATCGAAACGCGAAGCAGGGCGCCCGTCTTCGCAAGATGCATGGCTTCCAGTCGCTCAGGTGCGATGTCGACCGCCCTCGCAGCATCGATGTCGAGCGCTTGGCCCCCAACCATGTTCCGCCAGCCGGCGGCGTCCGCCAGAAGTTCGATCATGGTCAGCCTTGCCTGCTCAGACACTGATGTCGCGTTCGCAAGCACGCCAAAAGCCAAGCATTGGAGGGCATCTCCGATCAGAATGGCGTTCGCCTCCCCGAACTGGGCATGAGTGCTCGGCTGGCCCCTTCGCATGTGCTAGTCATCCAATGCCGTCAGGTCATCATGACCCAGGGTATATGCATGGACGAGCTCGACGGCGACCGCTGGATCCAAGGTCTGTTCCAGTGGGGCGCCCAGTGAAAGTCCGGTGGCACACACCAAGCTCGGCCGGATTCGCTTGCCGCGGGACCCAACCGCGTACCGCATGCCCTCCACAAGTCCGGGTGCAAGCTCGCTGGACTGCGGGAGGACTCTCTCCCAGTGTCCGTCGACCGCCTTCCGGAGATCAGCGAGATCCAATGCAACGTCTCCCGTCGCTCTGTCGAATGGACATGCGCGCGCCTGCTGGTGCTCCACACCGGCCCGGGGGTTGGAACGGAGCGATCTGCCTACCGCTTGGCCTCACACACAAGCACGGCACAGAACGGAGCTTTCAGTTCAGAGCCTCTTGCGAACCATCAGGCATCAGCTGAGTCACCCGTTGCTGGGCGTTCTCCAGGATCTGCTTGCAATGCTTGGTCAGCTTGACGCCTCGTTCGTAGGCAGTCAGCGACTCCTCGATGCTGAGGTTGCCGCTCTCCAACTTGCTGATCAGCCCCTCGAGTTCCTCCATCGCCTCTTCGAAGCGCTGCTCCTTTTCCTCGCCCATCGGTTGGCCGCCGATTTCGATCAATTTGGCAATGGTAATGGAACGGCCAGAGTTGGCATCAACACGAGAAGCAGGTGCAGAAGTGCGCAAGTCGCGAGTCCGCAAACCACGTCATCCAGGAGGATGCCCCACGCACCGGGGACCTTCGAATCGACCCAGCGGATGGGAAACGGTTTCAGGATGTCGAGGCTCCTGAAACACAAGAATCCCAATGTCAACGTGACCCAGTCAACGGGAACGAACAGGAACGCCATCCATTGCCCGATGACCTCGTCCGCAACCAAGGCTCGATGGTCTCCCAGTCTCCGATTGCTGCTGGTCTTCGCAAGGGCGACGAATGCAATTGGCGTGCCGATGGCCGTCAGCAGCAAGTGTGCTTGGGAACCACCCAAGCTCCAGACCGCAACCCAAACCGAAGCGGCAAGCAGCGATGCCACAGTACCCGGAGCCGCCGGAGACAGGCCCAGCCCGAATCCCGTCGCCAACAGCATCGAGGGATTCCTGAGGTCGTCACGACCGATGTTGTCCGAATCAGAAGTGTTCATGGCCGCACCTCCCAAGACGGGCGTCGCGATTTGACCTGAACTCCACTCCAGATCCGGTAATGAACTCGCCGATGCGGCTGAGAGGCAGGCCGCCAGGCAACGTCAGGCTCTCCATGGTTGACCGAGCTCGCCGCGGAGCAGCCAGCAAGAGTTCGTAGCTGTCGTCCGATTCCAAGGCGGCGGCCAAGTCCGCCCCCGGCCAAATCGGAATCCGCTCGGCATCGACCATTGCTTTCAAGGAGCTCTGTCGGGCCAAGTGGTGCACCTCGCCAGCCAGACCATCGCTCAGGTCGATCGCTGCGTGCACATGGGGATCCAGCCGGGACACGATCGCCAGTCTCGGACAAGGCAGAAGAAACGCAGCCATGAACCCATCCTGCCTTTGACTGCGGAGCGTGCGAAGACTCGGAAGGTCCGCAACCCCGAAGCCATCGAGCGCGAGAGCAGTCGCGCCAATCCGGCCGCTCATCCACAGGTCATCGCCCGCTCGTGCCCCCGACCGCACCCAAGCTGGCCCTCGGGCCACCGATCCGCAGGCGGCCACAGAGACTTGAACGGAACCTCTTGCCAGATAGCCGCCGATCACCGAAACGCCATGTTCTTCACAGCAGAGAGCGACCCCCTTGGCAAAGGCCTCGATCCAAGCCTTGTCTCCCGCTGGCAGCGTGAGACAGATCGTGACATACCGTGCCGATGCACCAGAAGCGGCCAGGTCCGACAGACTTACGGCAATCGAGCGATAGCCGACGATGTCCGACCGGAGTCCTGGTGGGAAGTGGACGCCTTCAACCTGCGCGTCGGTCGAGACCACCAATTGTCGATCGGGGGCGGGGTCCAAGACCGCACAGTCGTCCCCCGGACCCACGGCAACACCCTTCTTCTTGCCGGGGCGTTCCTGCCATTGCAGAAACGCCTCGATGAGATCAAACTCCGTCGGCATCGCCGC
>JAGWBL010000104.1 GCA_021295935.1 Pseudomonadales bacterium | reverse complement strand
GCATGGCGCGAAAGCCGTCAAGCGGGTGCTGTTCTCATGCTGGCGGCATGGGCCGTTTCCGTCGCGCTCAGCGCCGGATGCGCTAGTGCTCAAGCAGGCCAGCCACCGCAACTGTTCGACCTTCATCACCTCCAGACCGGCTTCGCTGCTTACCAGACGGTATTACCCGGGTCGTTCACAGCTCCAGGGCGTGCCGAGATCGTGACGATCGATGGATCCACCCACGAACCACTGGATCTCTGCATTTTCCAGGTCGGAGCCGAAAGCGTCTCTCCTGTTTTCGCTGCCACCACCAACACTCCAGCTGCAATGGGCGACACCGTGAACATCAACGGTCGCGACTGCCTCGTTCTCCCCACGCACCGGGCCCTCGTCGTGTTCGACATGAAGTCGGGGTCGGAACGCGATGTGCTCCCGTTGCCGCCGTACCTTCCGTTGCGTTGGCCGAAGGGCCGAGTGGCTCGCGTAGACATCGTTCGCGACCTGAACGCAGATGGAAGGGACGATCTGGTGATGCCTTCAGCCGATGGGTTTTGGATCTATCTACAGGGTTCCGACAGTTCGTTTTCGACAGCGAGGAAGATCGGTCCGCCCGAACCCCATCGTGATCTAGTCAAGCATGGAGACGCGGGGACCTACGGCGCGTCCGGGCTGAATCCCGAGAACATTCCCTGGTACATGGGCCGCATCCACCAACTGGACTACGACCGAGACGGTCTCGTAGACCTCGCCTTCTGGAACGACGACCACTTCCATCTCTTTCGGCAGGAAGCAGGCGGCACTTTCGCGGATCATCCCGAGTCCTTCTCCACAGGGGTCGATTTCGACTTTGACGGTGCCTACTCGCTCGCCTTCCAGTTTGGCGGAAAGGGCTTGGCGTCATGGATGCTCGGTTGGGGCCCAAGGCTTGAGTACACAATGTTGCACGGTTTCCGGGATCTGAACAACGACGAAGTCTCAGACCTGATCACCGTGACATTTGCCGGCCGGCGAGCGATTGGTCTTGATGGTCGATTCAACATCTACTTCGGTCGGCCGATTCCAAGCGGCACGGCGTTCCCCAGTTCGCCGAACACCGTTGCGAACTCGCCCGGTCCGGCAAGCGGGCTGGCGTGGGGCTACGCAACTCAACACTACATCGACATCGACGGCGACGGCGCCACCGACCTTGGGCTCGCTTCAGTAAAGACCACACTTGGCGGCATGTGGAGAGCTCTCGCAGGCAAGTCGGTCACCATCGATGTCGCCCTCTACCGAATGCACGACGGCGAGTTCTCCGAAGCACCCGATGTGTTCAAGCGTGTGCGCACGCCCTTTTCCCCATTCAGCAGGCGAGGGGTGTTGTTCCCAACCGTGCTGGTTGGAGATGTCAACGGGGATGGCAGGACTGATCTGCTGACGGGCGCTCGTTGGAACCGATTGTCCGTGTTTCTCGGCACTGCCGCCCCTCAACTGCTCCAGGACGACCCGCTTCACATCGCCGTTGAACTGCCAAGCAACGAGTTCAATGCAATGCTTGCAGACCTGAATGACGACGGGAGCGAAGACGTGATCTTCCACTATCCGGCATCTGATGACGGGAATCGAGTGACGGCCCTGCTCAGCCGCAATGACGGGTCTTGAACTCGGTCCGTCGGTCTGGCAGTCCGCCGCGCGTCGACTCGGACGAAGCGTTCTCAGTCAGCGGCCAGACCTGCAGACCTGAATGGACGGACGACCAAGGCAAGCCTCTCTCATGCGTGATCGCGACCTTGGGAGCACTGGGCTACACGGTGGACTGGAAGATTCTGAATGCGCTCGACTTCGGCTTGCCTCAGAACCGCGAGCGAATCTTCATCGTGGCCACAGACCATGGTCGGACCATAGATTGGCCGAGCGGCAACGATCCGATGAAACCACTTTCCGTTCTCCTGGAGAGGAATCCCGCCTCCCGTCACATTGTCTCGGAGCGGATTCGACAGGCAAGGCACAATGCGCACCAAGCTTCGGTGACGCCGTCGATATGGCAAGAAAACAAGGGCGGAAACGTGTCAAGCCACCCGCTCTCGTGCACATTGCGTGCCGGCGCGTCCTACAACTACCTGTTGGTCGACGGCAATCGGCGATTGACACCTCGCGAGTTGTTCAGATTGCAGGGGTTTCCAGAGAGTTTCGTGCTGCCGAAGACCGACGCTGCAGCCCGACGCTTGAGCGGAAACTCAGTGTCGGTTCCGACTGTCCGTGCCCTGATCCAGAACGTAGTGCTCAGGTACGCCAGTCGCCAAACCACGATTGCGGTCTAGTGTTGTCCATGCCTCCGGCGCTTGGCTGATGGATGATGGCTCACGTCTTCGGCTTCATACGCGACGGAGACAAGCCGATCCGGAGTTTCGCAGTTCCCTTCGAATCCCAATCGGACACCGTCGCGAACGGTGGAGCGAGATGCTCGAGAGAAGTTGTGGCACCCGCCCTAGCAAGACTCGAATCGGCTCCACAACGACTATGCGTGGCACCAGTCCGATCCTGATTGAGTGGCGATTCTGCCACTCCTGGATCGCGCTCGGCGGCACACCCCCGACTTCAACAATCAATCCGTTCGCGACACGTTTGGGTGCGAGCGGCAGCGCCTTTTCAGGTGCCAATCCGCTTTGAAGCGGCGCGTTCCAGGAGCCTGCCGGCTTACCCTGACGAACTGCGGAATGCTGCTGAACAAGCGGTAGTCTGCATGCCACGATGCCGCGACAGGCTTGCCCTATGCTCGCCGACCATCGTTCGCTTGTGGCCTTGGCGTGCCGCGGCAGTGACCAAGAACGCAACATCGCCGACCAAGGAACCCATCCAATGAACGTCCTTTATCGGTTCCAAGGTCTTGGCAAGAGCTTTCCCGACGGCAGTCAACTCCGCTGGGCGTTCAGGAACATGGATGGCCGGATCGGACGGGGAGAGTTCACCGCGATCTGGGGGCCGAGCGGTTCAGGCAAGACCACGTTGCTGAGGATTCTTGCATGTCTCGACGACCCCAGCGAAGGAAGCGTCCGCCTGCAGCTCGAGAACAAATCCATCGAGCTGGCGACTCTTTCCGAAAGCAACCGACTGAACCTGCGACGGAACGAAATTGGATTCGTTTTCCAGTTCTTCAACCTGTTCCCCAATCTGACGGTGGCGGAAAATCTGCAACTGCCTCCCAGCTTGGCGGGCCGGAAGCTGCATGTGCCATCTGCACAAGAGTTGCTTGCACGGCTTGGCCTCGATACACGACTGGGTGCGTTTCCCAACGAGCTCTCCGGCGGCGAACAGCAACGCGTTGCGATCGCTCGAGCCTTGTCGCATCGGCCATCGGTCGTTCTCGCGGACGAACCCACCGGCAATCTGGACAGTGACAACACCGAGCTCGTCGGAGATCTTCTGATGAGCCTGTGTTCCGAGTTCGGAACCACACTCGTTGTTGCGACGCACAACGAGTCGTTGAAGGCGAGAGCTGACTCGGTGATCGCGATGAACACGGCTCAAGCTAGACCGTAGGTGCTCACAGTGCTGCAACCCGTTCTCATGTCACGCACTCTGCAGGTGAGAAAGCGAAACTGTTGCCCTCCAAGGGCGACTACGGTGCGCCAAGAGCGGAAGAACGTGCAGCAATGCTGAAGGACTCCGTGATTCTGGTCAAGGGTCGATTCCGGGGACTGCTTCGCGATCCATTGGCGAGTTTCGCCGTGTTACTCGGTATCGCGACAGGCGTGGCGGGAGCGCTCGCCATGCACGCCGCCGGCATGACGGTAGTGGATCGATCCACGGAGGTCGCAGGCGCAGTAGGCGACCTGGTCGCCTTGAAGAGACACGATCTCACCGAATCCGACTACTTCCAGCTGCGTGCTCGATGGCGCGCCGGCTCCTATCCTCGCATTGCGGGACTCACGCCGATTGTCGAGGGGTTCGTCGAATTTGAGGGACGCAAGGTGCGACTCCTGGGAATCGACCCAATCTCGGACTTCGAAGTGTCGATATCGGGAATCGGGCCACAAGTCGATTCCGCGTTCGTCAATTCTCCCTCTCTCGTTCTGCAATCCGATCGCGAGATTCGCGTCGACCACCTGCATGGCATTCCGATCATTCGCGCCCGACCCGGGTCGCCCGAACTTCTTGTTGCAGCCCTACCCACGGCACAGGAATTGCTTCGCCGGCCGAACGCCCTCGATGCGATCTGGGCTCGTGTGCCGTCCAATGCCGCGTTGCCATGGCTCGAATCCCTGTTCCCAGGACTGCGAACGACCACGTTGAACCGCGATCGTGAACGCATTCAAGTCGAGGGCTTTCGCGTTGCGCCCCTATCCGAATGGGTCCCTGCGGGGTCCATGTCCGAAGCCATGGCGTTCATTGTGGGAGTTGTTGGATTGCTCGCGTTGTTGGTGAGTGGGTTCCTCGTGTACCAAGCGACTTCGGTCGCTGGGTCCAAGGCGCATTTGGAATCCGAGCGCTTGTCTGCTGTGGGCGTGGCTCCGAGATCGACTCGGGCGCTCTTCGTTTTCGACAGTCTGCTCATCGGTGTCGCTGGCACAGTTCTTGGCGTGGCGGCTGGAATCGTTCTGCTCACAACTATCCCGGGTTTGATCGACTCGCCCAACGGGATGTTCGGCGACACCGTTGCCGTTTCGAAGGCGGCGACTCTAGGCATTCTCGTTTCCGTACTGGGCGGAGTTCTGGCGACTCGGCGACCCGGGAGGCAGCAAGCCTTGAGTTGGCTGCCCTGCTTCGCGACTGGAACGGTTTTCTTGATTGCGGGGCTGCAGCCTGGATCGGGTTTGCCTGGGGCGTACCTGCTCCTGCTTGCGCTCTGCCTGGTTCACTTCGGCGCGGTGGTTCCCCTCGTCGTGCGATTGCTACGCGGAATCAGCAGAAGGACTCTTGCCGGCAGCCCCGTTCTTCGGCTC
>JAGWBL010000103.1 GCA_021295935.1 Pseudomonadales bacterium | reverse complement strand
CTGGACATCGAGAAATCCCTCAACTGCTTGAACAGTAACTGGAGGAACTTCCGGCACGTACCGAGCCACTGGCCAGCACCGATCACGCAACCGTAATCCGTGTCCAAGGCGGACGTTGCGGCACGCGACGTCCACCTGGCCGGAGCTCTGCCTAACTTGGCTGCGGGGCGAGAACGCACAACCGATTGTGTAGGCTATTGGCCCACTCTCCTGCTCGAATCCAAGATGCAGCCGCGTGCCCTCCTCGTCGTCCTTGACGGTTGGGGTCACTCTCCCCGTCGAGACCACAACGCCATTGCGCTGGCCCAGACTCCAAACTGGGACCGATTGTGGAACGAGCGACCACACACGCTCGTCCGAACCTCCGGTGCAGCCGTGGGACTGCCTCCAGGTCAAATGGGCAACTCCGAAGTCGGGCATCTCATGATCGGGGCCGGGCGAGTGGTGCTGCAGGACCTGAGCCGAATCGATCAGGCGATCGAGCTCGGCGAGTTTCAAGAGAGCAAGGCGATTCAATCGGTCATTGGGCACGTTCGGGAGAAACACGGCCGCCTGCACATCATGGGCCTGCTCTCTCCTGGTGGCGTTCACAGCCACGAGCGACACTTCCGAGAGCTGATCCTGGCGCTGCGCAATCAGAGGATTCCATTTGCCCTGCACGCCTTTCTGGACGGTCGAGACACTCCGCCCAAGTCAGCGGCAGCTACGATTCGGTCCTTTGAGGAGCTTTGCAATTCCTCGAGTGAAGGAAGAATCGTTTCCGTCTCGGGACGGTTCTTCGCCATGGACCGCGACCGGCGATGGGATCGAACCGAGCAGGCTTGGCGAGCGGTCGCTCTCGGCCAATCCGAGAGGACCTTCCAGACCGCTTCCGAGTCTCTCGCCTTTGCCTACGAGAGTGGCGAGAGCGACGAGTTCATGTCTCCTTCGACGGTCGGTGACCCTTGTCCGATCACACGCCGTGATTCGGTCGTGTTCATGAATTTTCGTGCCGATCGCGCACGGCAATTGAGCCGCGCGATCCTCGGATTGGACGGCAGCCCGATCCAGGCTCCTCTTTCGGCGCGGCCCAGGAGTTTCGTGCCACTCATGTCCTACGCGGACGACATCGACGAAGGCACCGACGACACCAGCGTCGAGGTGATGTTCGCTCCGCTTGAGCTTTCGAACAGTCTCGGCGAGTACTGGTCTGGCCAAGGCTACCCGCAACTGCGCATAGCTGAAAGCGAAAAGACGGCGCATGTGACGTACTTCTTCAGCGGGGGTCGCGAAGCGCCCTTCCCTCGGGAGGAGCGATGGCTTGTACCGTCGCCGGAGGTCAGGACCTACGATCTTGCGCCGGAGATGAATGCTCGAGGAGTTGCGGAAGCGATCCTGCGAGCGCTGGAGGAGACTGGTCCGCGACTTGTGGTGAGCAATTTCGCGAACGGAGACATGGTGGGCCACACCGGCAAGCTTGATGCCGCAGTGAAAGCCGTGGAGTGCTTGGACTTCTGGCTTGGAAAGATTGAACGCAGCGTCCTGGACAGCGGCTACCACTGCCTGATCACCGCAGACCACGGCAACGTCGAGTCGATGCTGGACGACGCGGGCGGGCCGCATACGGCGCATACCACTGGCCCGGTTCCTTTGGTTTATGTTGGCAAGCGCGACAATGTCAGTTTCGCGGACTCGGGTGGACTCTCTGACGTCGCTCCAACCCTTCTCGATATCGTTGGCATGGAAAAGCCGGTCGAAATGACTGGCTCCTCAATGCTCGTCTCCAACGCTCGGTAGAGGCGAGTATGGTTCGGACTCGGCGCTGGCACGCGGCGGGGATTCTCGCGTGCCTGTGGGTTGCGGGTTCCGCGGCGGGCGATGATGATGCAAGCCTCGAAGCCTCCCTCGAAGCCCTGGTAGACGAAATCAACAGCATTGAGAAATGGCTTGGCAGGTCGGACAGCGAATTGCAGGCGCTGCTGGACGACCTCGAGGTTTCGGATGAGGAAGTCTCGGAACTGGGGGCGAAACTGTTCGAGGCCAAGAAAGAGGTCAATCGGACCGAGAACTTGATCTGGGACTTGGAGATCCGTGAGCAACAACTCCACCGCGACCGGCAGGCCGCTTGGAAGCATTCTTCGGTCCAATTCCGCAACGCCTACCACCTGAGCCGAACCGATTCACTGAAGATCGTGCTGAATCAGGAAAATCCGGAACACCTTGCACGGGTTCTGAAGTACTCGGAGTACTACAACCGGGCCTTGGTGGCGCGGCTGAAGGAGTTCCGGTCGATTGAAGCGGAACTTTCGGAGACCATTTCGGGACTGAAGGAGGTGCGCGATCGGCTTCTTGATCGAATCATGGAACTTGAGGAGAGCCGCAAGCGTTTCTCCGCCCGAAGGGACGAACGCCAGGATGTCATCTCAAGCTACAACAGGGAGCTCGGGAGTTCGGCCGGACCGGCACAACGCCGGGCGTCCACTCGAGCCACGCTGTCGAGCGTTGTCGGGGCGCTTCAGAGCGATCAACCCTTCCAACGGACCATGCCCGCCCCGCCGCTGGGCACCAGCCAAGGCAGGTTCTGGCCTGTTGAGGGAAGACAGCTCACTTCCTACGGAGAGACTCTGGCCGGCGGACGGGTTGCTTCGGAGGGGGCGTTCTTCCAAGCCGATCCCGGAACGCCGGTGTTCTCCGCCGCGGACGGGGCTGTCGTCTTTTCCGACTGGATCCGTAGCGTTGGACTTCTCATGGTGATCGACCATGGAGACCGATACCTGTCTCTCTACGGGTCCTGCGACTCGCTGTTCAAGGGCATCGGGGATGTAGTGGAGGGAGGAGAACCCATCGGGCTTGTGGGCCAGAGTGGCGGGCAGGCGCGTGTGGGTGTCTATTTCGAGATCCGGAGACGCGGTCGGCCGCTTGATCCGACTGCATGGCTCGGGACGAGGAATTCGTCGTCGTGAATCGCAAGCGCTTTCCGTTGCCCAGCTTCCTGCCGCCTGCCATCGTCGGCGCTTGCACCGGCGCGTTCATCTTTCTCGTGATTCTGGATCGCATGCCCACAACTCCCGAGATCTCCGAACACGAAGCCCAGGTCGTCGAAGTCTACCGGCTGCTGAAGCTCCACTACGTCGAGGAAATCAAAGAAGAAGACCTTGCGACAAGCGCCATCGACGGCATGTTTAGGGAACTCGATCTGCAGTCCGACCATTACTTGGGGGATGCGGTGGAAGACCTGCACAGCCACGCGGCGAGCCAGTACGGGGGAATAGGCATCGTCGCGACCCGGGACGAGAGCGGACATCTGAGAGTCCTCTCCGTCGAGCCGGGCAAGCCGGCCGACCGAGCGGGCATCGACCCGGGAGACCTGATCACTACGGTGAATTCGGTCCCTGCTGTCCAGCAGACGACTCAAGCGGTGTTGGAAAACATCCGTGGGCAGGTGGGAAAGCCCGTGCACGTGACAGTCCTCAGATCCGGCACGACCATTCCGCTCTCGATGTCGCTGGTTCGGGTTCCGATCTCCCCTGACTCCGTGCACATGCGTGTGATCGATCCCTCCTTGGGCATCCTCCGCATTTCGGAGTTTCGCGAGAACACCGCCGAGCTGGCACGTGAAGCCCTGGAGAGCGCCGGCGAGTTGGCGGGGCTGATGATTGACTTGCGCGGCAATCCCGGTGGAATGCTGGAGTCCGTGGTG
The DNA here is from genome assembly GCA_021295935.1 of Pseudomonadales bacterium. GTDB lineage: Bacteria > Pseudomonadota > Gammaproteobacteria > Pseudomonadales > Azotimanducaceae > Bin55. The sequence goes on along the minus strand of JAGWBL010000103.1, from coordinate 1,253 downwards.
GACGTGGCAGATCTCTTGCTGGATTCCGGAAAGATCGTTCATCTCGAATCCCGAGATGGACAGATCGCGTCGGAGCACAATGCCACCGAGGGCCAACTGCTGACCAGTGCAAGCATGGTGATTCTCATTGACCGCGATACCGCATCGGCGGCGGAACTGCTGGCGGGAGTCTTGCAGGATCACGAGCGCGCCACGGTTGTGGGGCATCGGAGCCTGGGAAAGGGCACCGTTCAGTCGGTGATGCGCGTGGGCGAACGACGCGCCATCAAGTTGACGACCGCCAAGTACGTGTTGCCTCTCGGACGGACCATCGAAGGCGCGGGAGTGATGCCCGACGTGGTCGCCGCGCCTACCGAACGCCAAGGGTTGGAAGTTCTCAAATCAATGATTCAAGAGAGGGTGGGCCAGGAGCCGTGAGCTCTTGGCGTGCAACCCCCTTCGTGACCCGCAACGAATCAGTGTAGACCGCGCACGGATTCTTGCCCGCGCCCTCCCCCTCCTCCACGGTGATCGAACCCGAGTTGTTGTCTGCATCAATGACGATGTCGCCACCGCCGCCCCTGCCCCCTCCCTATCGCCGCGCGCTGTCGCCTGATGATCCGGCTCCGGTCGCTCCCAAGCATCGGGTGTTCGATTTCCATCCTGTCACGCTGCATCCGATGGCACGCGATCCGCTGGAGCTCGGGGTTCCGGGGCTGGCGGAAGCAAGGACCATTCTGGCCGTCGTGGCGCCGCTGTTCGGCGACGATCCCGCTGGAGCGAGGCGGCATTTCGAGAAACCGTCCAATCCGGCATTCCAGGCGCTCGAATACCAGTCGGTCAATTGCTGCTTTGGTTGCCCCACTTGCTTTGAGGAATGCGTAACGAGCAGCGACGATGCGGGTGAAGATGGAGAGATCGATCTATTGCCCCCTGCGGTGTCCTTCTGCTATTGCGTGGCGGAGATAACAGATCCTGACAAGATCATAGGTGTCGGCAGCGATGACGGTCCAGAGTGCGAGGATGGCGAGGAGTGCGAACCGCAGGTTTGTCCCGAAGGTGAAGAATGCAATTACTGTCCTGACGCAGATGGCGACGGCGACTGCGATGGCGGCTGTCCGGACTCGGATGACAACGGCGTGTGCGACTGTCTGGACGAAGACAGGAATGGCGTATGTGACTGTCCCTACGGGTCCGATGAAGGCCGCTGTCAATGTCGAGATGAAGATGAGAACGAAGGAAAAGGAAACGGTGTCTGCGACGACTGCGTGGAC
>JAGWBL010000102.1 GCA_021295935.1 Pseudomonadales bacterium | reverse complement strand
CCCGCCGACAGTTCCATGCTTGAGGAAATTTGGATGAAATCGAGCAACCGTTCGGTACTGGCTTTCGTCTTGATAGCCGCCACCGTGTGCCTCTTTCCGGCGCACGCTTGGGGCGCGCTCGACTCAGAGAGCTCGTTTGTTCTGAACACGTTTTCGTTCCTGATCTGGGGCGCCTTGGTGATGTGGAGGTGCGCCGGCTTCACGATGCTGGAGGCGGGATCGGAGCGCACCAAGAACGCGTCCATGATTTGTCTGAAGAACATCGGTCTCTACTCCATTGCCGGCCTCATGTACTTCTTCATCGGATACAACCTTATGTATACGGACGTTGGCGATGGGGGAGGGTGGATTGGGACGTTCAGTCTCGGCTACTCCACGTCAGAGGCGGAGGGCGCACTCATTACAGGCTCAGGCGAAGCAGAAGCCGTCGTCGGCAATGGACACTCGGTCATGTCCGATTGGTTCTTCCAGATGGTGTTCGTCGCAACGACCGCCTCCATCGTCTCGGGCGCGTTGGCGGAGCGAGTCAAGTTGTGGTCGTTCTTCGCGTTCATCGTGGTTCTCACTGCGGTTATCTATCCGATCGTCGGCGCGTGGACATGGGGAGCAGGATGGCTGTCCCAATTCGGTGACGGCGGGTTCGTGGATTTCGCGGGATCCACGATCGTGCATTCCACCGGAGGCTGGGCAGCGTTGGCCGGCATCCTCATCGTCGGACCACGCCGCGGCAAGTTCCGGGACGACGGCACCGTTCGACCAACCACGCCCTCAAACGTTCCGGTCGTGACTTTGGGCGTCTTCATACTCTGGCTTGGATGGTTCGGATTCAACGGAGGATCCGTCCTAAGCCTCTCCGGTGCAGTGGATGCGGTTGTGCTCTCGAATGTGCTCGTCAACACCAATCTCGCTGCAGCCGCAGGGGTCATAGCGGCAATCGCGGCTTCGCGTCCCATCTTCAAGCGTGTGGACTTGCTGGGAGGCCTCAATGGTGCCATTGCCGGCCTGGTCGCGATCACGGCAGCACCCAACATCACCAATCACTGGTGGGCGATCATCATCGGCGCTGTCGGCGGTATCGTGTGCATAGTCGCGATGAAGATGTTCGAGCACTGGAAGCTAGACGACGTGGTAGGCGCCGTGTCCGCTCACCTTGTCGCCGGTGTCTGGGGAACCTTGGCAGCCTGCATCGCAGGTGGCGCAATGTTCTGGATCCAGCTGGTGGGAGTGCTTTCGGTTGGAGCTTTTGTGTTTCTGACATCGCTCTTGGTGTGGTGGTTGATAGACTTGGCCTTCGGCGCTCGGGTAAGTCCGGAGATTGAAGTCATCGGTCAGGATGCGGGCGAACTCAAGATCGAGGCCTATCCGGAATTTGTGGTTGTTCCGGAAAAGGACTAGGGAAATGTCTCGCACGCCTGAACTGCCAGCTCAGCGTCTTGTCCTCCATTACGGAGACTTGTGCTGGTGGCTTCTGCAGGGAACGAGAGACCATTCGTGCTCGGTGAACAAAAAGGGGAACTAGAGTGGATTTGCAGATAAATCGTGACGGCACGTTCGTCTCAGCTGATCTTGGCGGCCGAATCGACGGCACAAATGCGCACGAATTCGCGCAGACGGTTCGTGAAGCCATCGAAGACACGGACACTTGTCTGTTGATTGATTGCAAGGACTTGATTTACATCAGCAGTGCTGGACTGCGCGCGATTTTGATGACTGCCAAGTTGTTGCAGGATCGCAAGGCGAGATTCGCGTTGTCGACGCTGTCGTCGCAGATCATGGAGGTGTTCCAGATCAGCGGTTTTGACAAGATCGTTGCCGTCCACGGCACGCGAGAAGAGGCAGTGGCAGCTTTGGCAGGTTAGGCTGGGAGTGCTGCACGTCGTACGTCGCGTGTTTGTGGAGTGCAGGGAGCCTTTCTTCAACGGAACTTGAGGACAGAGCTTCACGCCCCTGCGGCAGGATCTGTGCCGGGATTGTGAGCGCTCTGCGACCGGGAGTGGCCGGGGGAGTGCGGAGCGGCATTGCCCAGGCACAGGCTGGAAGTCGTGCCGAACCTGCTGCCGGAGACCAAGACCGAGTCTCCAGACGTGGTATGCGCAAGCTGTCCATTCCGAGCTAATCCTGCATTCGGCACTCCATGCCGCGGGTGTCGGCCACGGCCAGCGTTGCAGGACGTCGGTTCCCGCACTGTGCGATAGACTTGATTTTGAGGAAGCCCAAGGGCAAGTAGACGTGTGCCGAAACTCACCGACTTCCCTTTGCTCGAAAACTTTCGATAGCGCATTGCTTTTGGCGTTGCTTCTTTGGTCGAGTTCTGCTCTTGCCCAAGGATCCACGAAGATCGGCGTCGCCGAGGAGTTTTGGGCGGATGCCGAGTGGGGTGCTTCCTTCAGGATGCGTCACGAGCAGGTTGACGACAACATCAACGAGCAGGCGAACGCGACAACCGCTCGAGTGACCGGCCACTTCCAGAGCGGCACCGTCAACGACTGGAGCCTGTTTGCGGAGCTCGAGCAGGTGATGGCTGCGGACACTTCGTCCTACATCGATGGAGGAGCCAACCACGTCCTGGATCGCGCATCGATTGCTGATCCGGTCGGCTTCGAGATCAATCAGTTGTACGCTCGCTACACGGGCTGGGACGGAATGTCGCTCAAGTTGGGCCGGCACAAGCTCGGCTACCGTGTTCCCTTGCAGCAGCGCTACTTGGGCAGCGTCTCGTTCAGACAAAAAGAGCAGACGGTGGACGGTGTTTCGGTTGAGGGTGCGCCAAGAGAGCGGGTCGAGGTCCAAGCGAGCTACCTGTTCAATGTCAATCGGGTATTCGGGGAAGACAATCCCGTTCCGACGCGAGCCAACCTCAGGCTTTCGGGTCTGGCGGGCCGAGCGGCGTTCGAGATCATGGAAAGGGGCAAAGTGGAGGGTTTCCTCTATCACATGGATTTCGAGCAGGCGCCGGCGTTCTCGACGCTGACCCTTGGAGGACGCGTGGGTGGGGAGGGCGATCTCCGAGCGGGCATCATCTTCTACGCCTTCGAGTACGCCACTCAGGCAGGGATTGGAGGAAATCCGACGTACGATCGTTCCGGATACCTGTTCATGCAGACGGGGATGAGGTGGCCGGACGTCAACGACTTCGCGGTGCAGATCGTGCGTGAAGCGCTGGGAGGCGACGGCAACGTTTCCTTCAAGACGCCGACAGCGACTCTGCATGCGTTCCAGGGGTGGACGGACCGGTTCCTGGGGACGCCAGCCGACGGGGTGATCGACACCTACGGCACGTTGTCCGCAACGTTGGGCACAACAAAGGTGCTGTTCAAGTTGCACAGCTTCAACTCCGATCACGACGACTACACGTACGGGATGGAGTGGGGCGCTCAAGTGCTGTTCGGGTTCTCCCAGTTCAGCGTTGGCGTCAAGACCGCTCGTTTCACGCCCGACGAGAAACTTCTTGACGAACACCCTCTCAACAACGAGACTGCCAAGTTCTGGACCTGGATCCAGCGCAAGTTCTGAGCGAAATCCTCCGGACTTCGAACGGCTTCCTTGGCTTCAAACCCTGACTGAGTTCGGGCGGATCGCGATCAAGTTGCGGCCCTGCCGCCTTGCCTGTGGCTTGATCTCCCGGGGGCTCGCACGGGCCGGGTGGACCAATCAGTCGACATGGGCTCCTGTCGCCTGATGAGCGCCGGAAACCTCCGGGAGATCATTGAACGCGTCGTCTCCTGCGGTCGATGCCCCGCCGCCTGTGCACGGGGCATCGCGCACACTCGATTGCACCAGGCGGGTCTCGTTGCGGAAGGAGAGTGGCTCGTTCCGGTGGCCAAGGTCCCATGGCTGAACGCGAACGGGATTCGTGAGGATCTCCGATCTCGGGGAATGAACCCCGCCGGATTGGAAGTCGTGGCATGCAGTGAAAGCACCAACGCACGCATGATCAAGCGTGCAGAACGGCAATCCATTGCCGGCGAAGTGATGCTGGCGGAGAGTCAGGTCAGCGGCCGCGGTCGAAGGGGACGCGAGTGGTTCAGTCCCTTGGGCCTGTCGCTCTCCATCAGCATGGGCATGTCGGTGTCCCTGTCGGCGGACCGGTTCGGCTTGGCGAGTCTCGCGGTCGGTGTGGCAATCGCCGAGACGCTTGAATCGATGGGCGTCGACTGCGCCAGGGTGAATTGGCCCAACGATGTGGAGGTCGATGGAGCGAAGATGGCGGGCGTTCTTGTCGAGCTGGTGCATCCCGAGGATGCACCCGAGCTTGTTGTCGGATTCGGCATCAACACCGGCGGTGCGGCACTGCTTCGGCGTTGGCTTGCTCGACCTGTCACGGATGTTTCCGAACACCTTTCCGGAGACGTTCGGCATGAGCTGGCAGTGGGGGCGATCGTGTCGGTCAATCGACTGATCAGCGAACTTGAAGGCGGTGGTCTCGATTCTGTGATTGCCCGATGGAGACGGCGAGACGCTCTTGAGGGCAAGTCCGTCGAAGTCAGGACATCCTCGGAGACCATCCAAGGCATTGCTGCTGGCATCGATGCTTGTGGAGCGCTCTTGCTGCATCGGCAGGGTCGACTGGAACGACTTGTCGGAGGAGAGGTGTCTGTACGATCGATCGGATGAGCAGTATCCTGGATGGCGTCTTCGGCAATTCCAGGACCATGTGGCGTCTTGGACAGCTGTCGGGCTCGTGCACACCTCCGGATTTGCCGAGCGTAGCAATCTTGCCCGAGAGGATTCGTGTTTCCATGGTCGCGGGCGACAAGCGTGCGATCGCGCAGGGACTGAAGAGAGAGTTCGGCGTGGCACCGGAGTTCGCGGCAGTGCGGGACGGATACCGTGGCCTGACGGTCGCCTACGACCATCCGGGCAAGATGGGTGTGGATCGATGGCTGGCGTTGCTGGCCGCGTTTTGTCGTGCTCAACGGCCGACTGTCGTGTTCGACTTTGGCACTGCCGTAA
>JAGWBL010000101.1 GCA_021295935.1 Pseudomonadales bacterium | reverse complement strand
CATCAGCCAGCTGCGACGAGGTGATGACGCGTCGGGCAAGCAGGTCCCGATTGGCGAACGCATTGCACGCAAGTTTGAGATTGGATTAAACAAACCGCCAGGCTGGCTCGACAGCGTGCACGACGGGGATGACCTCGCAGAATCCAACCGTACGCCGCTTCTGGCCGAAGGAGTGCACGCGGTGCATTGCCCGGTCGTGTCCTGGGTCCAAGCGGGTGAGTTGACACGCTCTCCAGAGTCCGCAGTCGACCCGGGCAGCTACCTTCCGTGCCCGCGCTCCTGCAGCGACAGCACGTTCGCTCTTCGCGTTCGAGGCGCCAGCATGGAGCCAAAGTTCCACGAGGGCGACCTGATCTTTGTGGATCCCAGGGTGTCGCCTACCAGCGGAAAGTTCGTCGTGGTGGTCCTGGGAAGCAGCGAGGAAGCCACATTCAAGCAGTACGTGCAGGAAGATGGCAAGGCCTTCCTGCGAGCCCTCAATCCCGCGTGGCCCAATCGAATCATCCAGCTGGATGAAGACGCCCACATCTGCGGAGTGGTGATCTTCCGCGGCGAAGAAGTGTAGTCAGCCTCCTCGATAGCGCCAGTGCCAAGGTTCGTAGATCACTCCGTAAGGATTGTCTCGCGGATAGCTCAGGACGAAACCGAAACGGCCGGCATGCGCTCGCAACCACGCGAACGCATCTGTGCCCTCGAACTCTTGTTCCACTGGTTGCGCGCCGGGAGTTGTCAGGTCTACCGCACAGCCGCTGTGGTGTTCGCTGAACCCTGGTGCGGCCAACACGCGGGTGATTTCGTCGATGGTCTGACCCTCGGCGAGTTTTCTCTTGATCAGTCGCACCTGGTACTCGACCGATCGGAACGCGGAAACGACCTGCAGGACTACGCCGTCGACCGCGGCGTTCGCGATCATCTCGGCGAGCGCTGACGCCGCGTCTGGCGTCAAGAAACGCTCTCTGCCGGACACGTCGTCGCCAATCGAGACAAGTTCGTCGGGGATTGCCTGCAATGGCAATCCAGTCCGCCGCCCGTAGTCCTCGGGAACGCCAAGCTCCCGGTGAATGGCCTGGATACTGCTCTCGTTCACCGAGTCGCCCGAGCCCCCGGCCTGCCCGTTCCGCGGAACAGTCCCCGTGCGTGCATTCGCTTCAACTGTCCTACGCCCCGACCACTCTGCCGTCCTTCCTCCAAATGGCAACCGTCGCATCCCTGGGCACGGGCGATGTCCCGATGCGAGGAAAGTCTGTATTGGCTATGTCTCCGTCACCGGGATGCTGGATGTTCACGAACATGGTTCGCCGATCGGGAGTCACCGCGAATCCCGTTATCTCCCCGTCGGACACGGAAGAAAAGAGTCGCCGGACCTCTCCCGTTGATGTGTCTGCCACGAGAAGCTGATCGTTCATTCCTTCCTGCTGTCCACCATCCGTCGCAATGAACAGCCGACCTTCCGGATCCGCCCACAAGCCGTCCGGCGAACTGAACGAGGCTTCGGTCTCATGCGTGTCCGCGCACACGATGAACAGATTCCACGCGAACGTCGTTCCTACATGGTCGTCCGCGTCCTTCCACCTCACGATGTGGCCGTGCGGATTGGGGGCATTGGGGTTGGCCGCGTTGGCGACCTCGCGTTTCGAGTTGTTCGTGAGCGTACAGTAGACCGATCCGTCGGGCGCGACAACAGCCCATTCAGGACGATCCATGGGAGTGGCCTCAAGGAGATCCGCTGCCTGACGAGCGAAGACCAGCACTTCCGCCTGATCCTTGAAATGCTCCTGCAGGCCTCGTTGCTCCCTGCTGAGCGGAAGCCAGTTCCCGGTTCCGTCCTCATTGAACCGAGCGACGTACAACTGCCCTTCGTCAAGCGGCGAAACTCCGCCAGCCCTCATCGCGCGCCAGTTTCCGGACGAAACGAACTTGTAGATGTATTCGTGGCGTGCGTCATCGCCCATGTAGGCAACGACTCGGCCATCCTTGCCTTCCGTGACCGCCACTCCCTCGTGTCTGAACCTGCCGAGCGCCGTCCGCTTGACAGGAACCCGAGTCGGATCGAACGGGTCAATCTCGACCACCCAACCGAACCGATTCTCTTCGCCTCGATGCTCCTCTGATGCCAGATAGAAACGCGGGTCGTGCCGGTGCCACATGTAACTGCCATCCGTCCCGCTCAACCCGTAGCGTTGCTGGCCCTGGTTCGGTTTCCAATCCGATGCGGCATCCGCCCCAAAGTAGATGTGAAAGTTCTCTTCGCACGTCAGGTAGGTGTTCCACGGCGTGTTGCCGTTGGCGCAGTTGTTCAGCGTGCCCAGGAGCGGAGCTCTCGAAGTGGATAGCAATTCGTGCCCGGCAGCCGGCCCTGATAACGTCACGGGCGTGTTGACGTGAATGCGTCGTGCGCGAGCGCTCGCCACCGTCCGCCATTCTCCTTCTTCCGACGCGATCTCCGTGATCGACACGCCATGAGCATGCTGGACAGCACGGACTTCGTCCAATGAAGTCGGATCTTGCTTGCCGATGACCACCTGAGTCTTGGCAAACTCATGGTTCAATGCGAGCAGTCCCCGGCGGGATCCATCGATGGGAAAGAAATGCATGCCGTCGTGCCCGGCCCCCAATTGCACGGCCTGACGCGCAGCGGTTACCGGATGAACGAACTCCGGGAAACCTGGAGCAATGGGTTCCCCCCATGCATGGAACACCTGGAACGCGTAGTCTTCTGAAATCACCGGCCAGCTACCGCGGGCCTGTTCTTTCAAGACCGGCTGGAATCCGATGAGCGACGGCCCGGGCGTCCCGCCCTTCTCCTGAGCCTCGGTCACGAATCTCGAGCCGAAAAATCCGGTCGCCGCTAAGGATATCCCGCCAACCACCACCTTGCGTCGAGACACAACGGATTGGAAGCTGTCTGCGCGTTCGCGCCTTCGGTATTCGTTATCGGTTACACCTGTATCCAGGCGTTTCTGCACCCCTCGCATCTCAGTGATCTCTCCTTCGACAGCCGGACACCCTGGATCATGTCACGGCAGGACGACAGTCCTGTGAACCCATTAGGATTATGCGATGCAAGCTCGACCTGAGAGAGCTGCGCGTTCCGGAGCGGGCACGCTCGCGGACGGCTGGTCCAGCTCGGAATCGACATTTGGCCACGACTGGACCCGCCGGACAATGCATTTCGCGCCATCGCCGTAGCTCGGAGGACAATCATCTCTTGCACAAGAGCCCTGTCTGCATTCACATTCACAAGGCGTCGCATCACTTCTCCGCCGCCCATTTCACGATTCTCTCCGCAACGAGACGCGAACGCCTGCACGGTCACAACTATCAGGTCTCAGCGAACATCGAGTCGACCGTCGGCAAATCCGGACTCTGTTTCGAGTACAACAAGGCCAAGAACGCCATCCAGAGGCTCTGCACCGAACTGGACGAAAGCGTTCTCATGCCAACGAACTCACCCCACCTGAAGACAGAGCGAACAGATCAACAAGCACGAATCCGCTTCGGCGGGGACGAGTTCGTGTTTCCCGCGTCGGATGTCACCTTCCTGCCGATCAGCAACATCACCGTCGAAGCACTCGCGGCCTGGTTCCTTGGCCGCCTTAAGGACATTCCGGAGATCTCGAAGCTCCCCATCTCGGCGATGACCGTGACAGTCAGTTCAGGGGAGAGTGAGCATGCATCCGTGACTTGGAGCCTGCCATGACCGGGAAGTTGCTTGTCCTCACGGGAGCCAGCTCCGGTATCGGCCTGGCAACCGCCGAACGCTTTTGCGAGCGGCACTATCGCGTCATCAACATCTCTCGGCGCCCCTGTCCGCTGGACGGAGTTCAGACACTTTCGTGCGACCTCTCGGTGCCGCATTTCGAGAACGAACTGGCTTCGAAACTCGCGTCGGCAATTGGCGAGGACGGGGAGATCTGCTTGGTTCACAACGCGGCAACATACCGCAGGGACAAGTCGGGATGGCTCACCAACGATGAACTGAGGCGGGTGCTGGAAGTCAACTTGCTTGCCCCCAATGCCCTGCCGAACTTGGTCGTTCCACGGATGCGAGCGGGATCGAGCGTTCTCTACGTCGGGTCGACGCTCTCCGAACAAGCGGTCGCCAACACATGTTCGTACACCACGTCAAAGCACGCGCTAGCAGGCATGATGAAGGCACTTTGTCAAGACCTGTCGGGTAGCGGGGTTCACACGGCGATGATCTGCCCTGGGTTCACGGACACCGAGATGCTTCGAGCCCACACACCCGCAGTTGCGATGCCAACGATCAAGAGCATGACTGCCTTCGGACGTCTCATCGAGCCGTCTGAAATCGCGGCAGCGCTGCACTGGGCGGCCTGCAGCCCGGTCATCAACGGAAGCGTGGTGCACGCGAACCTCGGGCAACTGACGGCATGAACAACTCGCTTTCTAGAATCTCCCGCTCGAGACTCGCCCAGGCTTGACCGGCCCGATTTCCTTGAAGCCCGATCCCACTCCTGACGCCAAGTTCGCGCTACGCCGCCAGCGCACGTTCCTGTTCCTTAGCGGGATCTTCCTCGGCACATTGACCATGCTCAATCTGCTGGGCATCAGCAGGTTCCTGGATGCCTCTTTCGAGATCTTCGGGGTGACGGTGCCCATTGTGCTCGCAGTGGGAGTGCTTCCCTACCCGATCACGTTTCTCTGCACGGACCTCATAGGCGAGCTGTTCGGTCGAAAACGCGCCAGCGATCTCGTGCTCATGGGACTGATACTCAATCTCTGGGTCGTGTTCATTCTCTGGCTGGGCGGCGCGCTGCCCGGTTTCGAACCCATCGAGCCGGCCACAGGACTTCCCGTGCTCGACGAGGGCGGGCGGTTGCCTGTGTTCTTCGAAGTGCGCAGGCTGACCTACGGTTCCGTGCAGGCCTCGATGATAGCAGACCTGACAGCGCAGTACTGCGACGTGCGCCTGTTCCACTTCTGGAAATGGCTGACCGGTGGCCGTTACTT
>JAGWBL010000100.1 GCA_021295935.1 Pseudomonadales bacterium | reverse complement strand
GTGGCTCGGTACGTGCCGGAAGTCCCTCCAGTTACTGTTCAAGCAGTTGAGGGATTTCTCGATGTCCAGACCATCGGCTCGCCTCACGTGTACAGGGCAATCTCACCGAACATCACCGTACGCTCCCTCGAACTGCGATTGAATCAGGCGGGAAGCATGACCAGGCGCAACCAGTCGAGACTGGCGGACGAAGCGGTTCAGCAGACGGTTTGAGCGTTGGCGCTGATTGCTGGAGTGTCGACTTGCGCGATGATCTCGATGCGCACGCCACCCGCTCCGACTGCTGGCGGAGATTTTCGGGATTGGGGCTGAACATTGCGCCACAATGCGGAGCGGATTTCCACCCGAATCCACTTCCTATAATCCGCCATCGCCTTGGGATCGTTCCATGGACAGGCTGTTCGAGTTCGTAGGCAATCACTACATCTTGGTCAGCGTGTTCGTGCTCTTGCTGCTCGGGTTCATCTACAACGAGTCGAGGCGTGGAGGCAAGTCCGTGACCGCGCAAGAACTTGTCACCCTCATGAACCAGGACAAGGCCGTCATTCTGGATGTGCGCGAGCCTGGCGAGTATCGGACCGGACACATGAGAAACGCGTTGAACGTCCCTGTCGCGGCGCTTCGGGAACGGATCGGGGAACTGGAGAAGTTCAAGTCTCGGCCGGTGGTCGTTGCATGCAAGATGGGTGCGAGTTCGTCAGGCGCAGGCACCATGTTGCGAAAAGCCGGATTCGAGCGAGTGTTCAAGCTGCGTGGGGGCATCACCGAGTGGCGCAGTTTGAACTTCCCGCTCGTGAAGGGCTAGCGGAATGAAGGAAACCCGCCTCGCCGCTGTCGCCATCGAACGCATCTTTGTCAAGCACCTCGAGTTCGACTCTCCGGACACGCCGCAGGTCTTTGACCTGAACTGGACCCCAAAGCTTCGTTTCGACATAAACGCAGGCCAGAAGCAGCTCGAGGAAGAACGCTACGAAGTCTGGCTTCGGCTCAAGGTCGAGGCCGAAGTCAAGAAGTGCACGGCTTTCAAGCTGTTGCTGGTGCAGGCAGGGTATTTTCGCATCAGAGGTCTTGAAGGCGAGAAGTTGGGGAGGGCGCTGATGGTGACCTGCCCGGACATTCTTTTTCCGTACGCCCGCGAGGCCGCCCACAGCGCCGTCCAGAAGGCGAGCTTTCCGTCGCTGACTCTTGCTCCAATCGATTTTGATGCGATCTATCGAAGGGTCATTTCGCAGCAGAAGGCGCAAGCAGCTCGTGATGACGCGGAGATCGTGAACTAGGCATCGCGCCAGGACCTGTCCGTGGTAGCGCCTCTCGTGGTTGACGACGAGTGACGTGCTGGTCTCGTGCGCCGGGGCGATTGCCAGGAAGAACGGCTCCGGCGTCCAGACTTGGATCTCAATGTGGTCCGAACGGTGTCCGCGCCTTGAAGGCAACGTACCTCAGGGGTTGTTCCCTGGGAGTGCGCCTCCAAGTTCGATCAGCATGGAAATCTCCCCATCCTGCTCGTAACAAGCCTTGACAACGTGGCCATGCACCCTGCACCACGCAGGAACATCCACATGGACGCCCGCATCAGTCGCCAGCAGTTCGAGCCGTGAACCGGAGGACAGACCCCTCGCCTTGTCCTGAACTCGAATCACGGGCATTGGGCAGAGCAGGCCGCGGGCATCCACGGTCGTTGGCGCTGTCAACAGTCAGCGTCCCAGATGCCAATCATTCCTGACTTCGTGCATGGCCATGGGCGTGACGCACAGGTCCTCGGACACCCCGTCACAGGAGGTGTAGGAGATCGTGACCTCCGGTGTGTCCTTCCCTTGGCTGTACCTCCCCGCGATGCGGGCCGCCAAGTCTATGTTCGGACGAGTCGCCGCCCCGTCGAGCAACACGAGCGACCCCTCGTGCGACACCGGTTTGAAGTGGGGGAACCGCCTGCGAAAACCTTCCAGGAAACGGTTCTCTCCTTCGTCCCGACCCACGATCAGCTTGAAGTCCGCCGCGGGTCGAATGTGGCGCCCCACCTTCAGCAACAGGATGTCCTCGAGCTCATATGTTCTCCTGCCACGCGCTCCCCATAAATCGGACAGCTTCGACGCGTAGGAAGGATCCGTGAGGAAACAGCAACCTCCAGCTGGCTGGGCATAGTCCTCAAACCCAAACTCCTGGGCCAGCCGGAACTGCGTTCCGCGGTGTCGCCCAGATATGCCGAGAAGGCTTTCCCGATCCACCCATCCTCGTCGCTCGGCCAAGGTTGGGGGAAAGAGCTTGGCGCTCAAGGGCCGAAGGAGCTCATCCTCCGAGCCCGACTCCTTGGCGATGATGTCGAGTCGCGTCCGCTTCTGCGACATCGGGCGCTGACCCAGCACTTCTCCCGACAGCATGAAGTCGAAGGCGAGCCGGCCTTGCTCTCGAAGCTCCTTCAGCTTCTCGAGCATGAAAATCTTGCAGTCGACGCAAGGATTGAGATTCTTGCCGTAACCGTGTTTCGGGTTCAGGACCACCCGCTTGTACTCTTCCGAGACATCGACAAGTTCCAGCTCGATTCCGAGTTGCTCGGCCACCCACAGCGCGTTGTTGCGCTTGGGTTTCTTGGCTTCACGGCTCCGGATGGACTGCGTGTGGCCTTCCACGCAGAATCCGGTGTAGAAGTTGACTCCCTTCACGTCCACTCCCTGATCGAGGACGAGCTTGGCGGCCAGCATGGAATCAAGGCCGCCGGAAATCAGCGCGATCGCAGTTGTCACTGGAGTCCATCGGGTCGGAATCTTCCGGAGATTCTAGACCGACCAGCCCTGCCACGCACTCTCCCGCGCCACGAGGCGTGCGGTTCAAACGGGAATGCATTGACCGTTCTATCGCTACACTCTCGACTTTCCAACCGCAGGGCTTCGCATATCCATGAAGGCAGTGGTCCAGCGCGTGGAATGCGCATCAGTGCTCGTGAACGAGACCGTGGTTGGACGCATCGGACCCGGGCTGCTGGTCTACCTCGCCGTCGTTCGAGGCGATTCCGACCGCGAGGCGAGACGACTTGCAAGCAAGGTCTCAGCGTTGCGGATTTTTCCAGGGTCGTCTCGCAACATGGAGCGCTCGGTCGTGGATGTCGCGGGCGGCCTTCTTGTGATCTCCCAGTTCACTCTTGCTGCACGAACCGAGCGCGGCAATCGCCCCAACTTCGGGGATGCAGCGTCCGGTGCCGACGCGGAAGCGCTCTATCGCGTGTTCCTGGAAGGACTGCGCGCCTGCTGCTTGGATGTGCAGTCCGGCACGTTCGGCGCCATGATGAAGGTTTCGTCGGTCAACGACGGGCCAGTCACCATTCCATTGGAGGTGCTGTCGCCCAAGACGTGACTGGAGCGCTGGGCTTCGCGTGGTGCCCATCAGCATCACGACAGGTTTACGGGGTTGGGGCTTCTTCCTCTGGTCGTTCCTTCGCCAACTTGGAGAACAGGATGCCAACTTCGTACAGAACCCAGCAGGGCACGGCGAGCAAGAGCTGCGAAATCACGTCAGGCGGCGTCAGCAGCATGGCGAACACGAAGCATCCCACGAAGACGTAGGGGCGTGCTCTGCTCAACGTCTTGGGAGTCGTCAGGCCTGCGGCGACGATCAGAAACGTCGCAACCGGGATCTCGAAGCTGATCCCGAACGCGAAGAAGAGCTTCACGACAAAGTTCAAGTACGCAGAGATGTCGGTCATCCATGCCACGCCGCTGGGCGTGGTCAAGGCGAAGAATCGAAACACCAACGGGAACACGATGAAGTAAGCGAACAGAGTGCCGAGGTAGAAGAGGAAGATGCTCGAAGCCAACAGAGGAACCGCGAAGCGCTTTTCCCGAAGGTACAGCCCGGGGGCTACGAATCTCCATGCTTCGAAGAGGATGTAGCGCATGGCCAAATACAGCGCCGCGAACACCGAGAGCTTCAGGGGTGTCAGGAAGGGGGACGCAACATCGGTGGCGATCATTTCGCCGGACAGGTGCGCCATGAGGGGAGTGGCGACAAACTCGTAGATCGCGTTGCTGAACGCGAACACGGGCAGGAACAAGGCGACCAGAACCGCGACAGACCGCAAGAGCCCCCGCCGAAGCGCGGTCAGGTGGGAGAGCAGAGGCTGCTCGTTGGTATCGACCTTCTTGTCGTGGTCCTCTTCGGTGGCCGCTGAGTCCGTGGTCTTCGGCTCAGGACCCCTGCGCCACAGCTTCATGCCTGACCGGTTCCGAGTCTTGGGACGTCTGGCTGGATCTCGCTCCAACGGGAGGGCTTGCGCCTATCTGCTTCTCGCTTTCTCGCGCGGCCTTGACTTCCTTCTCTATGGCTTTGACTTCTTCCAGCACTTGCTCGTTATGAAGCTGACGACGAATCTCGTCCATGCCGATCTCGCGGTCTATCTCCTTCCTGATCGAGTTGTAGGCGCGTCGAATCCTGCCCAACCACAATCCCAACGTCCGCAAGACCCCCGGCAGTCTCTCCGGACCGAGTATGAGGAGCGTTAGAGTCGCAATCAGAAGGAGTTCGAGGAATCCGATGTCAAGCATGGGTCTTCCGGTTTGAACCAACCTTGCTTGAAGACGCCGAGTCCGACGGAGCGACGTCTATCGGCTTTGGCTCTTCCGCCTTACGCTTCTTCTCGGCCTCATCGTCCGAAACGGCTCGGCGGAATCCCTTGATGGCATTTCCCAGATCCGAACCGAGGTTCTTTAGACGCCGGGGTCCAAAAATGAACAACACAATCACCAGAATTACAAGCAGCTCCCAACCGCCGAATCCCATGGTGCTCTACCTCACGAACGATGAATCTTGAGTATACCCTCCACTCTCTCCTTCCGATTCCGAGAGATGGCGAACTCTAGCGAATCGCCAGGAGAATCCCGGATATCACGGCGGACAAGGACACTGCCTTCGACAGTGCTGGAAGCTGGGACGAGACCTCGAGCTCCGGAACGACCCCGAACAGCGCGGCGACCCCGACCAGCACG
>JAGWBL010000099.1 GCA_021295935.1 Pseudomonadales bacterium | reverse complement strand
GGAATTTCACGAGTACGTCAATCCTGAACGCAGCATAGCGCGCGAAGCCACGCGAGTGCACGGCATTCGGACCTCGGACCTGCTGGACAAGCCACGTTTCGAGGAGATAGCGGACGCCCTTCTTGCCTTCCTGAAGGATGCCCGCGTCCTGATTCACAACGCCAGCTTCGATCAGGCGTTCATCGACATGGAGCTGCGACGTTGCGAACGCCCGGAACGGCTTGAATCGGTGACGTCGGAAATTGTCGACACAGCGGCAATGGCCGCGCGGGATTCGGCGACCAAGCGCGCGGGACTTGATCACCTATGCAAGCGATACGGCATTGACATCAGTGGTCGCAAGCTGCACGGAGCGCTCAAGGACGCCTCGTTGCTGGCAAGCGTCTATCTGAAGATGACAGGTGGGCAGCTCGACATCTTCGGTTCTGGCGAGGGCCCGTCCGTGAGTCTTGACGTCGGGCCGGCGTCGGTGATTCGCAAGGATCGAACTCCCGTCGTGATCCGGGCCACTCCAGAAGAGCTGGCGCTCCACGAAGCCTACATGCAGGCGATGGAGAGCGAAATGAGAACTGACGCGGCCGATTCCTGAAGGGATGCGTTGCCGTGTTCCCGAGGCTCAGCGTCCTCGGCACGGCCAGATGCGAGCGGGACGGTCGGTGCAGTGGCCTACAGCAACCAGGTTACAGCCGCCCACCCGGTGATGCCCATCGTGACGAAGTACGGCAGGGCCATCAGCACCATTCTGCCGTAGGACAGATTTATCTTGGGCGCAACGGACGATGTCAGGAGAAACAGGAACGCGGCTTGGCCGTTGGGCGTCAGGATGCTCGGTATGTTGGTTCCGGTGTTGATTGCGACGCCCAGTTTGTCCAGCTGCATGCGTGTAATCTCGTTCGCTTGAAAGGCGGAGTGCACCTCTCCGATGTAGACCGTCGCCACGAAGACGTTGTCGCTGATCGCCGAGAGCACTCCGTTGGCGATGTAGAACACGCCCGGCTGCACCTCTGGATCCATTTCCAGGACCATGTGCAGTATCGGAGTGAACAAGTTCTGGTGGTTGATGACTGCCACGATCGCGAAGAACACGGTGAGGAGTGCCGTGAACGGGAGCGCCTCCTGGAACGCAGGTCCGATCTTGTGTTCGGTGATGACCCCGTTGAAGGCAGTCTGCAGCACGATGATGGAGAGTCCGATGACCCCCACCGCGGCCAGGTGGAACGCGAGGGCAAACACCAAGAACACTCCGGCCGTGGCCTGAACGACCAGACGAGCGGTTTCTCTCGAGGTCCGCTCGGCTTCCCGGCGCTCGTCGTACTCGACGAGAACGGAACGAACTCCGGCAGGCAGGCGAGTTCCGAAACCGCAGATCTTGACCAGCTCCAGCAGCACGCACGTCGTGAGTCCGACAATCAGAACGGGAACGGTGACTATCGCCATGCGGACCAGGAACTCGATGAAGTCCCAATCCAGTCGCGTCGCGATCAGCAGGTTCTGAGGCTCGCCCACGGTGGTCATGACGCCGCCGAGGGCCGTTCCGACGGCGGCATGCATCAAGAGTCCGCGCAGGAATGCACGAAACTGCTCAAGCTCAGTTGACGCGGTTCCCTTCGCTTCGACCGCTTGGTAGACCCGAAAGAATCCGCCCGCAACGGTGATTACAACGGCGGTGACGGTCAGCGCGTCCAGAAAGGCGGAAAGGAACGCGGCGACGAAACTGAACAGCAGCGCCAGGAGCGTTTGCGATCGCACGCGAAGCAGGATCTTCGTGAAGATGAACAGCAACAGCTCCTTCATGAAGTAGATGCCCGCCACCATGAACATCAGCAACAGGATCACCTGCAGGCCGTTCTCGACCTCGTGGTAAATGGCATGTGTGGGCGCAAGCTGCAGGACAAATGCTTCGATCGCCAGAAGGCCGCCTGGAAGGAGCGGGTAGCACTTCAGCGCCATCGCCAGAGTGATGATGACCTCCCCGACCAGCACCCCGCCGGCGATCGTGCCGCCTGCAGGCAAGAGCAAGAGCGCTGGGTTGATCAAGAGGAAGGCGACTATCGTCTGCTTGTACCAGACCGGGCAGTCTCCGAGAAAGTTGTGCCAGAAATCTCGAACGGACAGTCCGGGGCCGACTTGCATGGGCCTCTCAGCCATTGAGTGCTCCTTTGCTCGCAAAGTGGGTGGAATGGTGAGCCGCCCCGAAGGGATCTCCTGCCCAGCCCATGTACAAGTGCCAGCTGAGTGGCCGAGGAGGGATGCCAAGGGAGACAGCCGACGCGATGCTCGAGGCAACGGTGAAGCTGGAATTCAAGAACTCGCTGCGTCGACTAGATTCTAATGCGGTGTTCGTTGCAACACCGACTCGACACGTGGCCGAGGAAACCGTCGAGATTCATGACGATTTCCAGTTCTTCGCGATTGCCGGCGAGTCCATCGAGCAGATCTTTCACCGGGAGGTGCAGGAAGAAGCGTGGATCGAGTCCGATCACCGCGAGCGTCTTGGCAGTCAGCCACGGCCATGTCCTGACTAGCTCGTGTTGGGATTTCACGCGGATCTCCGTTCCGGTGACATATCGAGCGATCACGTCAAGGTCGCGGACGCGCGGTGGTTCCCATGCGACGATCTGCCGCGCGTGCCCGCAAGGATGCCATTTCGCGCTGGCAGATCGATGCTTTCGTTCGCCATCGCGCAAGATTGAAGTCGGACAGTTCGAGCCGCGCGTCTCCACCCAAGAGCGAAGCATGACGGCCTGTCGTCCGCACCCATGGCCCGGAAGCGTGTGGATAGAATCCGCCTGCATTCGCCTGCGATTCGCAGCATCAGGGCAATGGCTGCCAAGTATGAACGCAGGATTCTCTATAGCGCCCGCTCGGATGAGTCACTGAATGGATTTCTTGCTTGAATTTGCGATGTTCGGCCTCAAGGTTGTTGTTGTGGTCGTGGGATTGGTGGTGTTCTTCGGAGTGCTGGGATCCGCCGCTCAGCGTCGCAGGGACAAGCCCCAGACGATGCAGCTGTTCGTGCGCTGCATCAACAGCGAAGTCGAGGGATTCAGGGATGCGCTGAACCAGTCCGTACTCGGGACGAACGAGTTCAAGAAGTTGTACAAGCAGCGGAAGAAGCAACGTAAGGCAGAAGCAAAGGCGAAGAAGAAGGGCAAGGACGAGGCCAGCCCGAAGAAGCGCATGTTCGTGGTCGATTTCAAGGGCGACATCGACGCTTCGAGAACGGAGAACCTGCGTCAGGAGATCACGGCCATCCTGTCACAGACGCGTGAGGATGACGAGGTGCTGGTTCGTGTCGAGAGCGCAGGCGGAACCGTTCACGGTTACGGCCTGGCGGCCTCGCAGCTGACGCGCATCCGAAACGCCCAAGTGTTCCTGACTGTGGCTGTCGACCGGGTTGCCGCCAGTGGGGGGGACCTGATGGCGGTGGTTGCCAACCAGATCATTGCCGCGCCGTTCGCGTTGCTGGGGTCGATAGGTGTGGCCGCGGAAGTGCCCAATGCCCACAAGCTCCTCAGCAGGTTCGGTGTCGACTACGACGTCTATACGGCTGGCAAGCACAAGCGGCCGGTGAGCTTTCTGGCTGAGAACACGGAGGAAGGGACGCAAAAGCTCAAGGATGACCTGCTGGATGTCCATGGATTATTCCAGGAGTTCATCGGGGGGTTCCGGAAGGAGGTTGACATGCAGCGCGTTTCGACTGGCGAGACGTGGTATGGCGAGCGCGCCAAGTCACTCAATCTCATCGACCGGCTCATGACAAGCGACGAGTATCTTTGTGACGCCATTGAAGAGACCGACATCTATCACATCCGATGTGAGTACCCGCGCAAGGGACTCCGCCAGTTCCAGGTTGCTATTCAGCGTGCACTCGCTGAGGTCAGGTCATGGATGGCGGGCTTGATTCGGTGAGTTCGTACAGGGCGTTCAGGGTTCATCGGTCGGAGCAAGGCTCCCTAGCTCGGTCCATAGAGGAACTAGACGACCGAGATCTTCCTGCAGGCGAATTGCTTGTGGAAGTCCACTACTCCTCTCTAAATTTCAAGGACGCTCTGTCTGCGACCGGGCATCCGGGCGTGACTCGTCACTTTCCCCACACACCCGGGATAGATGCGGCAGGAGTGGTGATCGAGTCGGAGACCTCGTCGGTGCAGCTTGGCGAGGAGGTCATCGCGATCGGTTTCGATCTCGGCATGAACACTCCTGGGGGATTCGGCCAACGCGTTCGCATTCCAAGTCATTGGGCGGTGCCGCGGCCTGCCGATCTTTCCTTGGAGGAGAGCATGGCGCTCGGAACTGCGGGGTTCACCGCAGCGGCGTGCTTGGACAAGCTCGAAGTGCAGGGAATGAGGCCTTCAGACGGACCTGTGCTTGTCACCGGAGCGACCGGCGGCGTAGGAAGCGTAGCCGTAGGCCTGCTGTCCGGTTTGGGCTACGAAGTTTACGCCTCGACCGGCAAGCCGGAGCAGAGTGACTATCTCAGGAGGCTGGGTGCGTCGCGGGTCTTGGACAGAAATGAGCTCGCGGACGACTCGGGTCGCCCGCTTGGACGGGAGACCTGGGCGGGATGTGTTGACACTGTGGGCGGATCAACGCTCGCCAGTGCCATCAAGTCGCTTCGATACGGTGGGAGCGTCGCGTGCTGCGGCCTGGTCGGCGGAACGAGCGTTTCGACGTCGGTGTTCCCGTTCCTGTTGCGTCACGTTAACCTGCTCGGAGTCGATTCCGCGGAGATGCCGGAGGGCGAGAAGAAGCGCATTTGGAATCGTCTGGCGGACGAGTGGCGAGTGGGTGGAGTCGAGATGATCACCCGTTCCCTCAGGCTCGAGGGTTTGTCGGAAGCCATAGATCAGATACTCGCTGGCCGAATGGTTGGTCGAAGACTGATCGACTTGCGTTCGTCCTAGCGTTCAGGTCGA
Organism: Pseudomonadales bacterium; assembly: GCA_021295935.1. GTDB lineage: Bacteria > Pseudomonadota > Gammaproteobacteria > Pseudomonadales > Azotimanducaceae > Bin55. The sequence goes on along the minus strand of JAGWBL010000099.1, from coordinate 66 downwards.
GTCTTCGGCGCGCGACCCGCTCCCTTCCAGCTCGGAGCACTCGATTGACTTGTGTTGGCTGTCCTG
>JAGWBL010000098.1:5500-5869 GCA_021295935.1 Pseudomonadales bacterium | reverse complement strand
CCGACCGATACCGCTCTGTTTCAGTCCTGCGGGCTTGCAGACAGGACGGTGGTGGAAACAGCGCTAACTCGACGCGATCGCCTTGACGAGCGAATCCTCGTCCGGAAACTGACCGGTCTCGTGTTTCGAGTAGACCAGCCTGCCATCGACGACCACGTCAAAGACTCCATTCCCCCCTGGCACCAAGACGGCATCCACGGAAAGGGTCTCCTTCATCCTCGCAGCCAAACTGACCGCCGTCGGGAGATAGTTTCAGACTGCGCAGTACTTGATCGAAATGTCCACGAAGGGGTCTCACCACCACCTGGGCTGACCATCCTAACACCTCCAAGGACCGATGAATGGCATCGATTCACTATATTTCCAATT
>JAGWBL010000098.1:0-5354 GCA_021295935.1 Pseudomonadales bacterium | reverse complement strand
CCTCATGCATGTGGTCGTAGAGACCAAGGGCGACTGCGTCAATGCCCGCGTTCCCATGCCGTTGCTGAAATGGGGACTGGGTCTGGCCTCGCTGCTTCCAAGCCCCCTCCTGGAAGTTCTCAAGTCCAAGGGGCTGGACGTCGATTTGCTGGGTGAACTCGGCACCGAGGACCTGCAACAGGCTCTTGGCGAGTTGGAGATCAACTACAAGGGCTCGGAAGGCACCGCAATACGGGTTTTCACAGAGTAGCCGCCGCCGCTGGTGTCCAGCGTTCCGGGATGCCAGCCTTCCGCAGGACAGGTTCTCCGATCCAGCACTCCTTTCGGGATGTCGATCTCGGTGCCGCAGGACCTGCCTGCTCAGCGCATCGGTGCGTCGGTCGGGAAGCTTCCAACATGCAATCCTTCGCCGCTCCTCGCGAGCACCCTTCGGGCACAGCAGTCCTCCGCTCGGAGACTCCGGTCGCGCTCACCGAGGATTCGCGCTCGCATGCCCAATTGGTGACTGTGAAGTACCATCACAATTCGTCGAACTTGGCGGTGTCGCGTCCCCGAAAGCGATCAACGAGTCAATCGATTGCCCCCGCACCGTCTGAACCGCCGCTCGCTAGTTGAGAAGAGCCTGAAAGGCGCGGCCGCTTTGCCTTTCTGGGGCTTGGGCAACCGCTTGTGTGCGACAGACGGCGTCACCGACAGCGAATTCATTCTTGGTGTGTCGGCAGCGTTTCGCGGCCCCTCGCGCAGCTTGGGCATCGAACTCTATCGGGGTTCCCAAGCCTACTTCCGTCACGTCAATCAATCCGGCGGCATCAACGGACGCACGGTCCGGTTGCAATGCTACGACGACGGCTACCAGCCCGTGCCCTCCGTGCTGAACACGCTCAAGCTGATCGCTGAGGACGACGTGTTTGCCCTCTTCGGCTATGTGGGCACGCCAACGGTCACACGCGTGTTGCCTCTCCTGAAGAAGTTCCAGGATCGCAACGCCTACATCTTCTTCCCCTTCACGGGCGCCCAACCCCAGCGCCAGCCTCCTTACGGTGATTTCGCGTTCAACCTGCGCGCTTCCTATGCCCAGGAAACCGCCGGTCTGGTGCACAACTTCGTGCGAGTAGGACGCAGTCGCGTAGCGGTGTTCTACCAGGCGGACGCCTACGGCCGAAGCGGCTGGGCGGGGGTACGAGACGCGTTGGCCGAACACGACAAGACGATTGTCGGAGAAGCGACCTACAAACGAGGCACCCGCTTCACCGACAGCATGCGACGTCAGGTCGAAATCCTCAAGGAAACCAACCCGGATTCCGTGATTTGCACCGGATCGTACGCCGCATGCGCAGCATTCATCCGCGACTCGATCGACTTCGGTCTCGAAGTGCCGATCGCAAATCTCTCCTTCGTCGGAAGCGAGAACCTGCTGAAACTCCTCGTGGATTCCACCGACAACCCCGAGCGGTACACCCGACTTCTGGTGAACTCGCAGGTGGTGCCAAGCTACGAGGATCTCTCCATTCCGGTGATTCCCGAATATCGGTCCAGGATGACCACCGTCAACACGGATCTACCTTCTGATCTGCTCGACGAACCCTACACACCGCTGCTTTACAGCTTTGTGAGTCTCGAGGGCTACCTCAATGCAAAGCTCATGACTGAAATCCTGACCCGCATGGGAGATCAACCCGCGCGGGAACGCCTGGAGGGAGCGGTGTTCTCGGTGAAGGACTTCGATCTGGGCATCAACGAGCTCGTGTCGTTCAGTCCACGGAGGCGACAGGGGCTCCAGCGGATCTACTACACCATGGTCGACGACAGGAAATTCGTGACCCTCCGCGACTGGAGCGAGCGGTTCGCGAAGTGAAGATCCAGAGAATCAACCGCGGCACGCTGTTCGGGATATTCGCGCTCTTCCTGGTGATGAGCCTTTCCACCTCGGCGCTCTGCATCTACACCGTCGACACTCACCTGTCGAACGAGTATCGCACCAACAGTGGTGGCATCGCGAAGACGATCGCGGATGCAAGCGTTGACATCCTGCTGAATCGAGACCTGTCAACGCTTCAGTCGTTCATTGACCAGTTCATCGACATACAGGGCGTGAGCTACATCTACATCACGGACGAACACGGGGGTTTTGTCGCCCACACTTTCGTTCCGGGCATTCCGCCAGAGATCATCAAAGGCGCACGGCCGGACAACGCCTCCCTGGACCGCAACATTGCGGGCATGGGCGACTTCTTCGAGGTCAGTCGCCCCATCCTCGCCGGATTGGCCGGGTCGGTACACGTTGGCATGGACACGGGACTGATCGCGCTGAAGATTCAGCAGGCAGTCGGGCAGCAGGTCTACTTGATTTCCTGCATATTCCTGGCTGGCGTGGTGCTGGCCACTTGGCTCATGTATCGGTCGGGCCGCCATTTGGACTCGCTGCTCTCGTATGCTCAGTCGCTGGCGATGAGCACCGCCATGGAGCCCAAGGTCAAGCTCGTCGCGGACCGGAACGACGAGTACGGAACTCTCGCGCACCTGTTCGACTACTTCTCGTCGAAGCAAGAGGGCGCCCTTCAGGAACAGGAAGAGCCGGGTGCGGACGCGCATTCCTAGACCCGGTCTGTATCCATGACCCCGATCAAGGATCGCATGTCGTCTCCAGTGATCCTGGCGCTTTGCACGCTTCTGCAGTTGTGCTTCGGCACGGTGTACGCGTGGAGTTTCTTTCAGACGTTGCTGGTCCGGGACCTTGCTTGGACCTACTCTGACACGGCTCTCGCGTTCAGCGTCACGATTTTCTCACTTGGCGTCTCCGCAGCGATAGCAGGCACGCTCTTGCCCAAAGTAGGACCTCGAGCGCTCGCACTCACCGGAAGCGTCTTCTTCTCCGTTGGATACGTCATCGGCGGATTGTCCATCCAGGCCGACAGCGTGCTTTGGTTCTGCCTCGGGCATGGCGTACTTGGTGGAATGGGCATAGGCATGGGGTACGTAACTCCGGTCGCCACGACCGCGAAGTGGTTTCCGAATCGCAGGGGACTCGCGACCGGCATCGTCGTGATGGGGTTCGGCTTCGGCGCGTTGGTGCTGAGCAAGTTCCTCGCGCCACTGCTGGTGGATGTCACCCGAGGCGACCTCGCTCTCGTGTTCATTTGCCACGGGATCGTGTTCGCCACTGTGCTGATCCCGTCCAGCATCCTGCTTACCGACCCACCGAGCCAGGAAGTGATGTCGAACAGCAACGAGCCGAAGACGCGAGTGCTGCAATCGGCAGCCGAACCCACTATTGCTCGCTGCCTCGCTTCGCCAGAGTTCGTGGTGCTTTGGATCGTGTTCTTCTTCAACATCGCGGCTGGGATCTCGGTCATAAGCTTCCAGTCCACCTTGCTGCAGGAGGTATGGGGAGCGGCCAATCCCCTGCTGGAGCCCGTGGTGTTGGCGCAGTACGGGGCGACGCTGATCGCCGTGAGTTCGATTTTCAATGGGCTGGGACGACTGTTCTGGGGGCTGCTTTCCGACCGGATCGGAAGGACCAACGTCTTCCGTTTGCTGCTGGCGACCCAGATGGTCGTGTTCGGGCTGCTCCTGGCCGACATCAATCCGTGGGTGTTCTGCGGACTGGTGTGCTACATCCTGCTCTGTTTCGGCGGCGGGTTCGCCACCGTGCCGTCGTTCATTCTCGATGTGTTCGGTTCCAAGCGCATGTCAACCATTTACGGGGCGGTACTCACCGCTTGGGCCGCAGCCGGGATCTTCGGGCCCCTCTATGTCGGGCACCTGAAGGACCAGTACCCGGGACGGGCTGTGGTCTTCTGCTTCCTCAGCGGAGGGGTCATCCTCGCGATCGGAGTCGTGTTCTCTTACCTGCTCAGTGACGACCGATACAGAGTGGGAAGACCCCAGATGCGAGATACGCTTGAGCGCCTTGGTGTGCCCATCCCTCGCGGGGCCGCTTCCGGTGGGGGCTAGTCGGAGGTGGCAGCCACTGCTTCGTTGATGCCGGCCTCGAAGGCCAGATTCACCAAGGACTCACGGAGCTCTTTCGCTTCCTCTGCACTGGCGGACGGATTCCGAACCTTGTCGCTTCCCGGCTGAGGCCGTCGTCCCCACCCAATCCCCTCGTCCAGGTCCGTCAGCTCAGCCTATCGGAACGACGTGGCCGTTCTCGACGCGCGAATACTTCAAAAGCACCCGGGCACCGCTCTCGAGACCCTGCTTGAATCGAGGTCCCCACTTGCCCCACCCCGACGAATACTTCTCGCCAAACTTCGCCAGCACGGCAGCCTGAACTGCTTTGTCGGTCTCGAACTCCGCAGTCGCGACGAAACTAGGAGAATCCTTGAACTTGTCGCCAGCTTCGGTCCACACCCCGTGTTCTCCCACCCAGAGTCGAGCCAATTCGTTGCCGTTGCGCACATTTTCCGCACGCCAAGCACCGGTCCGAGTACTGACGTACATGCTCCCGTCGTGCAGCACGAACCAGACTTCTCCGTGGCAGGTGCTCTCCGTCCCGTCCTCCTTCAGCGGTGACAGATAGACCAACGTCGAATCCAGCGCGTCGCCAAGCGCGGGCGCGTCGCCCCGACGCGGAATGCCGATCGCTGGAAGCGCGACCGAAGCGGTCGTAAAAACCAGGATGTTTCTTCGAGTGAGATACATGGTTTCTGAGCGCTCCTTCATTTGAAGACCAAGATCATGCCGCGGCACTCGGCCGAGCGGAGACTTCCCGGTGCCAGCGCCAGAGATTTGCGCAGGTCTCAGGAAGCGGCACTCTGCCCGCGACCGAAGCAAAGTCTACCGTGCATAGCGCTGTGATGTCCGCGAGGGTTAAGAAATCTTTGTGCACGAAACCATGCCCAGCCAGGTGCGAATCAAGCTGCAGGTAGAACTTGGAGAGGAGTCGCCTGGACCGGGGCACCAGTTCCGCAATGGCCGGAACGTTTCCGACACTGCCGCCCAGGCCACGTTCCGAGAACTTGGGGTAGGCATTTCGAAACGCCTCCGCAGCATGACGCAGGCCGTGCAGCGATCTGGGCGCGTTCCAAGGCTGTGGTTCCCATCAAGGGCGGATCCGGCTGAATCTCCTCAAAGTACCGACAGATCGCGAGGGACTCGTCAATCACCGTGCCGTCATCCAGCACCAAGCATGGCAACAGACCTCGCGGCGAAATGGACAGGAACTCTTCGTCCAGGTTTTCAGCTTCGACGATGTTGACTTGTACGCGTTCGCACTCGATTCCCTTCTCCGCCATGAACATGCGGACGCGCCGGGGATTGGGTGCAAATACTTGGTCGTAGAGCTTCACTGCACGTCCACCGCTTCAATGATCGGACAGCGGTCGGCGTCGGGATGCTGGAAGAACGTCTCG
>JAGWBL010000097.1 GCA_021295935.1 Pseudomonadales bacterium | reverse complement strand
CCGCTTCCGTCATGCTCGGAGTCTTTCCTTCGGCCCCTGAGGGAGCCATCCCGACGGCAAGCACCGGGATCGTGAAGAAAGACGGACAGGCGGGCCCCGATCGGTGAAACGGCAATTGGATCATGGCATCTCTCCGGTTGTTCGCAGAAAAACGTCCGCCCAGAAGAGCAGGTGGGACTAAGTCAAGTGTAGCCTAAGACGACGGAGACTGGCTCCTGTGCAAATCGACTCGAACACCAATTGCTTGGCCACCGGCGTGGGGTTCAAGCAGCACACCGCGACTTCCTACCTCAGAGTCCTCCGAGGGCTCTCGCCTGTGGCCGTAGTCCGAAGGAGCGGATGGGTGTGCATAAAGTAGCGGCTCTCGCGGATGAAGGCGAGCTGGCACTGAAGCAGCATGCGGTGGAACAATGTCCCCGCCGTCTCCTCACCTCGGCTTCGGGCACCTCCCCCGATTCTCATGGCAGCGGTTCGACTCCAGCACCGCAGAAGCGCGCCAGCACCGGGCGTTGTCCAAACAAGAGAATAGGGATAACGCAGTCGCTGCTCCCGGGCAGGTAGCCGATCTCGTCCTCCAACGATGAAGCAAATCGCATCCGTAGCCTAGGCCGACGTGACGACGTGCCACAAGTCTTGGTTTCCATGAGCGACCGGACCGGTTCAGCCAAAGCGCCGCAGCAACGACGCCGTCCGGATAGGACCGTGGTCAAGGCGAGTTGGACAGCCGAGTACGCTTGCCCCTCCGGGCAGGCACACGAACACGACTGTCTCGACGCGGTCACCGAGTCCTGACTCGCGCATGCTATTGACCTGCGCGATTGATGCTCAACTGGAGGGCGAATTCGAAGTCCTTCAAGATCTCCATGGACGGTGAGCGTCGACGGTCGTGGTGGTCTCGAAAGCACGGTGCTCGCGCACCACAATCTGCGAGCCCGGCAGTTTCTCGAGACGCCGTTTCCCGCCATCACCACCCCGTCGTTCGCCGGTACCAGGCAGTCGCCCGCCGCCTCCAGCGGGCTGGGCAATCCAGGTTGGGCACAGATACCGCACCTCCGCTGTCCAACGATCCCGGTCCTCTTGCGCCTTGACAATTCACCCCGGACAGTCTGCTCGCCGCTGACCTCCGAGAAACAGTCGCCTCCGAGGTTCCAAGGTCCGGGCGATGCCCCACGCGCTCTCGACACCACAGCAGGCATGGTTCGCCTCCCCAATAGTGTCGGAACCAGTGCGGGGAAACCAACTGTCGGATGCAACCAGGCAGGAAGACGCCAATCCCGAATCTCAAGAACTTGGTTGATCCGAGCATCACCATCAGCAACTGCACCGAGCACTTGCCACCGGTCCCCAGTCCCGTCACCTTCATGGCCGACCTCGCCATTGTGGCGAGACATACGGCTTCGATGCTCGATCAATTCGCATAGAAGCCTTCAGGGCCTTGCGCTGTCTTGAACCCCCACTTACCCGGGGAAGCCGGTATCCAATGTCGGGGCCGACGCCTATTCAGTCGTTCCTTTCGAGTGAGAGGGTCATCAGGAAAGGCAAGCAAGATCCTGCATGTGTGAGGAGACGGCTGCCAAGCGGGCGAGTCGTCCGCGGCACCCATGCAATGGTTCGAAATCAGGAATAACCCTGTTTGGCGCTGGCGACGGGAAGGTGAGCAAGAGTGAAGGAACACCCGAAGCGAATCGTTCTCTAGACTCCTCTGAAGATGACTGGACTTCCGAAGAAGTCAGGGAATCCACCAGAAACGCCCAGCAAGCTGTTTCAGCGGAAGCGGTGACGCACTCGCGGGTCGTTGGACGGAAAGCGCGGCTGACTCGCGATCGGCCATGCAGGCACGAACTCTCTCTCGATGTGTGGAATGGCAGGAGGAATCCGTCAGATTAAAGGCTAGGCATCCCATTGGGGAGTTGGAGCGGCACGATGCCTGATCAAGGAACTCGCCGGCGGCATCGGCGATCGGAACCCGAGATGTCGACCGCCGCGCGCTCTCGCAGCAGCCTCTTGCCGAGCCCGCTCCCGGTACCGGAGTTTCTGGGTCTCTGACTTGCGATCTGCGCATCGAGGACAGCTGACCCCGGACTCGTACTTGGATGCCAGCGCGTCGGCGGCTGAAACCGGATGCCTACATCCGTGGCACTGGTGATGCGTGCCTTGGCGCAAACGGGCATCGACCGACACCCGTTGATCGAAGACGAAGCACTCGCCCTCCCAGCGGCTTGGTGCGCCTCTCTTCTCGGCGAGATAGCTCAGGATGCCTCCTTGGAGTTGAACCACGGACTCGAAACCATGCTCTTGCATCCATGCGCCCGCTTTTTCGCACCGGATTCCTCCGGTGCAGTACATCGCAATGGTCCGATGTTCGAGGCCGTGCAGTTTTCGCACAGCGGCCTCCGAAAACTCTCCAAAACTCTCGATGGACAAATCCAGCGCTCCCGCGAACCTCCCGATTCCGATCTCGTAGGCGTTTCGAACATCCAAGAGCAACGAGTCTGGATCCCTGATCAAGTCATCCCATTGTGCGGCCGATGCCTTCGATTCCTTGTCGGGACGAACACGCACGACACCTGACTCCAAGGAGACCAGTTCTTTCCGCAACTGGACCTTCAGACGAAGAAAGACTTCCTGTCCGGCCGGTGCGGTGGACCACTTGACCTCGAGGCCATCGAATGAACGCAAGCTCTGAATTCGGTCGACCAGGTGCTGCAAAACAGAACGGGAGTCATGAGCGAGCGTCGCGTTGATGCCCTCCTGCGCCAAGTGAACCGTGCCCACGACTCTCTCAGACTCGCAGAGCCCTCTCACACTCGGCACCAGTGTTGCCGGATGTTCGATGGCAACGAACTTGTAGAAGGACGCTACTGACCTCACGTTCCCGCTCAAGTCCTGCGAGAACGTCTTCACTTCCCGTGGCTGCAAGGGGGCGACAGCGGAGCCCTGCCGAATCTTCGCTTCCATTCGGCTTCGGTGTAGGGGTGTATAGCCAATGCGTGTACCGGGCCGTCTAGTTCCGAGGAGAGAAGCCGGTTGACGGCTCTATGACGTTCGACTCGGGACATGGATTCGAACTCGCGGGACACGATGGTCACCTTGAAGTGTGATTCGGAACCCTCGGGCACACGGTGGTTGCCGCTCTCGTTCAGTACCTCCAAGTGCAAGGGATGCAACGCTTCCAGTCGCCGCTCGATGCGGTTGCGTACGCTCACTCGGCGTACTCCACCAAGAGCACGGTGATGTTGTCGGTGCTCCTTGCACGTTCGGCTGACTGGATCAGCACACGTACAGCCGTGCCCAGATCCGAACGGTACGCGGCCAGAACGGAGACGATCTCCGACTCGTCGACGAATCCGGAAAGCCCGTCGGAGCAGAGCAACAGCATGTCTCCAGGCTCCAGCATCACCACTCCAACATCCGGCTTGATTTCGTCGGATTCGACACCGAGGGCCTGAACCAAGACGTGTTGGTCGGGTGAGTGCTTGGCTTCCTGCTCGCTCAGCACGCCCAGGCGCATCTTTCGCTCGGCAAGCGTGTGATCGACTGTGATCTGATTGAGCTGTCCGTTTCGGAGCAGGTACGCGCGGGAGTCTCCACAGTGACAGTATTTCGCTTCGCTCTCTCGAACCGAGAGAATGACCATCGTGCAACCCATGCCCTCCAACTCGTCGAAGTTGGTGGACAAGTCGAGCACGGCGTCGTTTGCGTTGCGGAGCGCGATCTCGAGATCCGAGAGATCGAACGCGTGATCTTCCGGCAGCGCCTGCAATGCATGAATCGCTTCATCGACAGCGACATTGGATGCGACGTGCCCGGCTTTCTGGCCGCCCATGCCATCCGAGATGATGTAAATGCCACGGCTCTCATTGACGCGGATCGCGTCTTCGTTGCGGCGGCGGACACGGCCCTTGTACGACAGACCATGGGCCCGAACGGTCATCCCGAATCCCAGACTCGTGAAGCGAGCGAATAGCATAGCAATTCAACCGTTTCATTGCCTGACATTCCAGTCACCGTTCTTCGAGAGGATCGCTTGCTAGCTGTCGTTTCCCCGGCCAAGACCTTCACTCCAGCGCGTGTTCAGATCACTTCATCGGCCCGCACGACACCAGTCTTCGTGGACCGTGCCGCGCAGCTGATGGAAGACCTCAAGAAGTTCTCGTCCGAGGATCTCGTCGAGCTGATGGGTATCAACGACAAACTGGCTCTCACCAATGTCGATCGATACCACAAGTGGAAGCCAAGCAAGCGAGGTGGACGTCCGGCGCTCTTCGCGTTCGGAGGAGACGTCTACCGAGGGCTCCAGGCAACCGCGATGACTCCGGAGGACGTTCTCTCAGGACTCTACCGTCTCTTGAAGCCCAGGGACGTGATCCATCCGAACCGGTTGGAAATGGGCACCGAATGGGGGCCTGACGCGAGTTCCAATCTCTACCACCATTGGCGACCGTTGGTGACCTCTCGCCTCAGCGAGGAGTTGGATCGACATCGGGTTCCGGTGCTTGTGAATCTGGCCTCGGACGAGTACACGCGGGCGATTGATTTCGATTCGCTTCAGGCGAAAGTGGTCACCTGCAGGTTTCTTCAGAAGCATCGTGACGGCTACCGGTTCATGAGCTTCTACGGCAAACGCGCGCGTGGGCTGATGGCTCGTCACATCGTTCGGCATCGGATCGAGACCCTCAAGGGACTCAAGGCATTCGATGATGAGGGTTACTACCTTAGTCTTGAGAGGTCAGATCGAAGCAACTTCGTATTCCTGAGAGACGAAGCGCCAATCTGAACGGATTTCCAGCCCGGCACTACGTGTCGCGCACTTGCGGGTCACGCTGCCACTAGCTTCCGGACCGTAGAGCACTCCTGCTTTGTGTGGGGGTTTGCACGCCACCTTCGCGAGACAGTCTACCCTCTGCTGTCGCTGATGCGTCGACGTGTATTGGCAGCGGTCGAGTGTCCGTCCTTCCGAGTTGCCGAACCACCTATAAATCTTCGTCCGCCCATCCCAATCTCCAAAGCTGAATCGTTGGTTTTCCAAGGTCCGCCGCGTGCTTCAGGCTCCATCGGGGCGGGGCCCGCAAACCAGCCAAGACTTGAGAGGCCAACAGCGCCAGCGCACCAGGATGCCTGCCGCTAGCGAGTCGAATCGAGATGAACGGCGAATCCGCTCTTCAAGCAGCAAACGACACCAGGGCTCCGCAGGCGCTACTCGGGAACTGTCCGGCGTGGTGATTCTGCCACTCCTTTAAGGAACCGCCTCCTCTCGAACGGAGTCTCCACCAGGTCTTGAACCACAAAACCAGAAAGGGCCCGATTTCGGGCCCTCTCCGTGTCCAAGATTGGACGGGACAAGCAATCGAGTTCGGTTACATCATGCCGCCCATGTCTCCCATGCCGCCGCCGGGAGCCGGAGGCGGTGGCTTGTCCTCGGGCGCTTCGCTCACCATCGCTTCGGTGGTGATCATCAAGCCAGCCACGGACGCGGCGGCTTGAAGGGCCGAGCGGACGACCTTGGCCGGATCCGGGATTCCCAAATCGATCATGTCGCCGTACTCGCCGGTGGCGCCGTCGTAGCCTTGATTGCCTTCGCGGCTCCGGACCTCCTGCACCACAACCGCAGGTTCCCCGCCAGGGTTTTCGGCGATCTGGCGAAGCGGCGTGGCCATCGCGCGCATCGCGATCTGGATGCCCACGGTCTGGTCGTCGTTCCCGCCTCGAAGGCCCTCGATCTTCTGCAGCGCACGAATGAGGGCAACGCCACCACCCGCGACGATGCCTTCTTCCACGGCAGCTCGAGTTGAGTGCAGCGCGTCCTCGACGCGAGCCTTCTTCTCCTTCATCTCGATCTCCGTGGGAGCGCCAACCTTGATCACTGCAACGCCGCCAGCCAGCTTGGCCAGCCGCTCCTGGAGCTTCTCGCGGTCGTAGTCGGACGAGGTGTCCTCGATCTCCTGCCGGATCTGCCCGATCCTCCCGGTGATCTTGGCCTTTTCTCCCGCGCCGTCGACGATCGTGGTGTTCTCCTTGTTGCTCGACACTCGCTTGGCCGTGCCCAAGTGCTCCAGTCCCGTGCCTTCCAACGTCAAGCCGACTTCCTCTGAAACCACCGTTGCTCCCGTGAGGATGGCGATGTCCTGAAGCATGGCCTTGCGTCGGTCGCCGAATCCCGGAGCCTTGGCAGCCGAGATCTTGACAATCCCCCGCATGTTGTTGACTACCAGGGTGGCAAGAGCCTCGCCCTCGATGTCCTCGGCGATCACCATCAGGGACTTGCCGGACTTGGCCACAGTTTCGAGGATCCCGAGCATGTCCCGAATGTTCGAGATTTTCTTGTCGCAGAGCAGAATGTAAGGTTCTTCCAGTTCTGCGGACATCGAGTCCTGGTTGTTGATGAAGTACGGAGACAAGTACCCGCGATCGAACTGCATCCCTTCCACGACATCCAGTTCGTTCTCGAGACCGCTGCCTTCCTCGACAGTGATCACGCCCTCCTTGCCCACCTTTTCCATCGCCTGGGCGATGATCTCGCCAACGGCGTGATCGGAGTTGGCGGAAACGGTGCCGACCTGAGCTATCGACTTCGAGTCTTCGCAAGGGATGGACAGCGCCGAGATTTCCTTCACGGCAGCATCCACGGCCTTGTCGATCCCGCGCTTGAGATCCATGGGGTTCATGCCCGCGGCGACGGACTTCAGTCCTTCAGCCAGGATCGACTGCGCCAGAACGGTTGCCGTGGTCGTGCCGTCACCTGCTTCGTCGGACGTCTGGCTGGCGACTTCCTTGACCATTTGGGCGCCCATGTTCTCGAACTTGTCCTTGAGTTCGATCTCCTTGGCGACGGACACGCCGTCCTTGGTGACCGTCGGTGCACCGAAGGACTTGTCCAGAATCACGTTGCGACCCTTGGGTCCGAGGGTGACCTTGACCGCGTCGGCCAAGACGTTGACGCCCTTCAACATGCGGGACCTGGCGTCTTCCGCAAACTTCACTTCCTTAGCGCTCATGTGTGTTCTCCTTGTTTCCTGGTGTTCGCTTAGCCTTCCAGCACGCCGAAGATCTCGTCTTCGCGCATGATCAACAGCTCCTCGCCGTCAATCTTCACAGTGCTGCCACCGTACTGACCGAAGAGAACCTTGTCGCCAACACTGACATTCATCTTCGTCAGCGTGCCGTCGTCTTTCGTCTTGCCAGGGCCGACTGCAAGGATTTCACCTTGCGACGGCTTCTCGCTTGCCGAATCCGGCAAGACGATTCCACCAGCGGACATGGTCTCCTCTTCCACTCTTCGCACAACCACGCGGTCGTGCAGAGGCCGAATGTTCATCTAGGTCTCCTGTCTCCAAGATGGCGAATGAAATTAGCACTCTTGTGTCAAGAGTGCTAAGCACTGATTATGATAGGGACGAATGCCAAAAATGCAACCATGAATCGACAAGCGACCCATGTGTGACCCGGCATCCGAGCAGACGGACGACTTCCTTCGTCGGCTCGATCTTGCTTCTCCCCTTGCCCAAAGAGTGCTTGAAGTGGTCAACTCCATCCCTCTCGGCAGGGTTGCCAGTTACGGGCAGGTGGCTGCGATGGCCGGCGCCCCGCGCGCGGCGCGCTACGTTGGCAATTGCATGCGCCATCTGCCTCCGAACCTCAACGCTCCCTGGCACCGCGTGCTGAGGCGAAACGGGGAGATCGCGCGCCGGCCGGGGGCTGAACGCCAGAAGGAAAGGCTTCGTGCCGAGGGCGTGGCCGTGAATGGAAACCGGGTTTCCATGTCACGCTTTCAGTGGATTCCCTCTACGTCGTCGAAGATCCATAAACGCGCTTCACCTTGGCTGCGAGCCAGACGAGTATCAAGAGGGCCGGCACAACCATGAAGGCCGTGAGCACGAAGAACAGTGCCCAGTTGTCGTCCAAGGCTTCCACCAGGAATCCACTGGTACCGGCAAGAGTGGTCCGCCCGGCATTTCCAATCGAGGCCATGGCGGCGTACTGCGTCGCGGTGTGAAGACGGCTCGTGAACCGAGAAATGAACGCAACGAACGCGACAGTCGCAATGGCGCTCGTGAATCCGTCCGCCACGACCGCCAAGAGGAACAGGTTTGGATGCGGTCCGACCCGTGCAATCCAGGAGAAGATGAGGTTTGTTCCGGCCATGGCGAGTCCCGCTACAAGCAAGCCTCGCATCGTCCCGAACCGTGCCATCAGGGAGCCGGTGAGAATCGCTGCGGTGATGGTGACCACGAGTCCGATGGCCTTGGAGTAAGTTCCGATTTGTTCCTTGGTGTAGCCGACATCATCGTAAAAGACGTAGACCATCTTGCCCAGGAACGCCTCTCCAATCTTGAAGAGAAAGATGAACAGCAGTATGCCCAGCGCCAAGTCTCGACCGTTGCGTCGAAAAAACTCTTCCACAGCCTGGTAGTAGCCGCCCAAGACGTCGCCCATGTTGCGCCAAACGGAGCGGTTGGACAGGTGAGGCTGATTGCCTGATTGGAGTTCTGGCTCACGAAAGAGCGTGAGCACTGCAATCGCGACGATCACAAGAAAGGTGGAGAGCATGAGGTAGGTGTTTGACCAGCCGATGGGGTTCACGACGAAGAGCGCGATCCAGCCAGGGAAGCTGAGTCCGGCCCACCAACCGCTTGTGGCCATGGCAGCCGCGTGCCCCAGGAGATGGGATTCATCCTCGCGGATGATGGTGATCCGATAAGCGTCGATCGCCATGTCCTGAGTGGCAGACGCTATGGAAATGAGCAGCGCGAGCACGGCAGTCATCAGCAGGCTGACTTCGGGGCCGGTGGCCGCCAAGGCAACAGCACATACAAAGAGGATTGCTTGACAGAGGAAGATCCACGACCTACGGTGCCCCATGCGATGCAGGAGTGGTAGCCGCAGGTGGTCCAGAACCGGCGCCCACAGAAAATTGATCGTGTACACCGTAAACACCATGCCGAAGAGCCCGATGCCGCTCTTGGACAGCCCTGTGTCCTTGAGCCAGAGGACGAGCAAGGAGCCGTGGAGTACCCAAGGGAATCCGCTGGCCATGCCCACCAAGAAGATCCGCCACAGCCGAGGATCCCGGAGCAACAGGGCGCTCTCATAGAGGCTTCGTACGGTTCGGTCCTCCGACTCGCTGGCTGATGCCATGTTCTTGCTTTCCTTAGTCTTGAGGGTTTGTGAGCTGCAAAAGAGCGCTCAAGCCCGCCTCAGGCTACTGCGAATCTCGAGACTGGACGTCTGCCTTTCTCCTTCCGCTGATGCGAGTTCGCAAGTCCATCGATTGTGCTTGTGCTCTCTGCCGTTTTCCCGGCACCAGTCTCGCGACGGCAAGGACATGATGCCGATCTACGCTCTGGGGAAGGCAGGAGCGTTGGCGCTTCTGAGGTCCTGAGACTGCCATTGCC
>JAGWBL010000096.1:5721-6305 GCA_021295935.1 Pseudomonadales bacterium | reverse complement strand
CAATCACGTTGTTGTCGCCCGTGCGCGCGGCTTCGATCGACTGTCCGATCGCGGCCGGAATTCCCGAGACGATGCCCGAGAAGATCAATAGCGAAATTCCGTTGCCGACCCCTCGCTCGGTGATTTGCTCTCCAAGCCACATCATGAGAATCGCGCCGGTCACCAGCGAGATGATCGCGATCAGGTAGAACCCGGCATTCACTTCGAACGGCAGCCCTTGCGCAGCCAGCGTGCCACTCAGCGCGGTTCCCTGGATCAACGCGATGAAGAGTGTCCCCCAACGCGTGATCTTGGTGATCTTCCGTCGCCCCTCCATGCCCTCCTTGCGCATCTGGTTCAGCGTCGGCGACATCATCGTGACCAGGTTCATGATGATGCTGGAAGTGATGTAGGGCATTACGCCAAGCGCAAGGATGCTCATGCGCTCCAAGGCCCCCCCCGAGAACATGTTGAACAGGTCGAGGATGCCGCCCTGATTCGCCTCGAACAGCCGACGAAGCGCATCCGGATTGATGCCGGGCACCGGAATGTGCGTGCCGATCCGATAGACCAGCAATGCGAACAGCACGAACAGCAGACGGTTC
>JAGWBL010000096.1:0-5619 GCA_021295935.1 Pseudomonadales bacterium | reverse complement strand
TGGCCTGGCGCGCTCCGGCGGTGACGCGTATGCCCTTGACGTGCACGTCGCGGGTGATGGAGCCGGACTGGATGATCTTGAGGCGCTTCGTTGCCAAGGAAAGCAAGCCAGCTCGCCTCAAGCTCTCCATGTCCACTGCGTCGCCATCGACGCGAGCCAGTTCGGACAGGCGTATCTCCCCGGTGATCAGGGCCTTGGGTGAGCGGAATCCGAACGCGGGCAGCCGCCGCTGCAAGGGTTGCTGGCCACCCTCGAATCCGGGTCGCACACCGCCGCCCGACCTGCAATTCTGGCCCTTGTGGCCACGCACGCACGTCTTGCCTTTGCCGGCGGAGGCGCCACGGCCCACCCGTTGACGGACACGCCGGCTCGCCTTTGCCGGCGACAGGTCGTTAAGCCTCACCTTGATTCGCCCCTTCCACATTGACCATATAGGCAATCTTGTTGATCATGCCGCGTACTGACGGCGTGTCCTCCACTTCGACCCACTGTCCGATCCGCCGAAGCCCGAGCCCGCGAACACAGGCTCTATGGGACTTGACGCGGCCGTGGGATGTTCGGCTTGCTGGCGGAAGAGATGATCAGGACCTGATCTGCGAGAGTGACTTGCCGCGCTTCTTGGCGACCTGGCCGGGCGACTTCATGTCCTTGAGCGCCTTCACCGTGGCCCGGACGACATTGATGGGCGAAGTGGAGCCGTAGCACTTGGCGAGGACATTGCGGACACCCACCGCTTCCAACACCGCGCGCATGGTGGCCCCCGCGATGATGCCGGTTCCCTCAGATGCCGGCGACATGTACACCTTGGATGCCCCGTGATGTGCCGTGACCGCGTACCACAAGGTGTTCCCGTTGAGTTCCACTTCCAGCAGGCTCCGCCGCGCCCGCTCCATCGACTTCTGGATCGCTTCCTGGGTGTCACGCGCCTTGCCGATGCCGAATCCGACCCGGCCAGCTCCGTCGCCCACCACCGCGAGGCTTCTCCAGCTACGCAGATTGCCGCCCTTGACGGTCTTGTCGACGGGACCGACGTCGACCGTCTTCTCGACCAGGCCCTCTTCCTTGCTTGTTTCGAGATACGCCATGGTTCCTAGAACTCCAAGCCCCCTTTCCGCGCGGCATCCGCAAGCGCCTTCACGCGTCCGTGGTAACGAAAGCCCGAGCGATCAAAGGCAACGCGGGTGATCCCTGCCTCGTTAGCCCGTTCTGCAACGAGAGCCCCAACCCTCTCGGCGGCCGCAACGTTGCCGGTCCCTTGCACGTGCAAAGAGGAATCGAGAGTCGACGCGTGTGCAAGCACGCGATCCGACTCGGGCGCGATCACCTGGGCGTAGATGTGCCGGGCGGTGCGGTGCACGGTCAACCGTGTCGCGCCCAGTTCCCGCATTTTCCGGCGGGACCGTCTCGCTCTTCGCATTCGCGTGGTCTTCTTGGCATGCATGATCGCGTTCTTACTTCTTCTTGCCTTCTTTCTGGCGCACGTATTCGCTTCGGTAGCGGATGCCCTTGCCCTTGTAGGGTTCCGGTGGTCGCAGAGCGCGAATCTCCGCGCTCACCTGCCCCACCAATTGCCGGTCTATTCCCGACACCACGATCTCAGTCACCGTCGGCGTTTCCACCTTCACTCCGTCGGGCACCCGGAACTCCACCGGGTGGGAATACCCGATCTGCAGGTTCACCGCCTGGCCGCTCGCCTGCGCCCGATACCCGACGCCCTGCAGTTCCAGGTTCTTGCGCCACAGGTCGCTGACGCCCATGACCATGTTTTGAATGTGTGCACGGGTGGTGCCAGCAAGCGCCCTCGCTTGCCGACCGGTCCGCTTCGTCGCCACTCTGAGCGTCGATTCATCCTGCGACACGGCGATGCCGTCGGCACAGGAGAACTCGAGTTCGCCGTGCTTGCCCCTGACTCGCACGACGGGGCCGTCGACTGCGACTTCGACGCCCTTCGGAACGGCAATGCCAGCGCTGGCGATGCGGGACACCCTAATCTCCTAGAACACCGTGCAAAGCACTTCGCCACCCACGTGCGCGGCCCGGGCTTCTCGATCGGTCATCACGCCCTTGTTGGTGCTCACGACGGCGGTTCCCAATCCTCCGCGCGCGCGCGCGATGTCGTCCTTGCCCCGGTAGATCCGCAACCCTGGCCTGCTGACCCGACTGATCTCCTCGATGACCGGCCTGCCTTTGTGGTACTTCAGGTACACACGAAGTTCCGCCTTCGCATCTTCGCTGACGCTGTACCCCTTGATGTAGCCCTCTCGCTCCAGCACTGCGCAAATCGCGGTTTTGACCCTGGAACTGGGCATGGCAACTTGCTTGAGCGATGCCATTTGCGCATTGCGAACGCGTGTCAGCATGTCCGCGATGGGGTCCTGCATGGTCATGTCCGGCCCCTACCAGCTTGCCTTGCGCAGGCCCGGAATCTCGCCTTCCATGGCGATCTCCCGCAACTTGTTGCGACCCAGGCCAAACCTGCTGTACACGCCCCGCGGCCGTCCCGTCTGCCCACAGCGGGAACGTTGCCGGATCGGATTGGAGTCGCGCGGCAACTTCGCCAGCGCGACCTGCGCTGCCCAACGTTCGTCCAGGTCGAGGTGCCGATTGTTGATGGTGTCCTTGAGCTCACGACGCTTTCTGGCGTACTTGGCGACCAACGCGGCCCTCCGTTTCTCTCGTTCGATGACACTCTTCTTTGCCATGACCTAACCCGCGAACGGGAACTCGAAGCCCCTCAGGAGCGCAAGTCCTTCCTCGTCGGTGCGGGCCGTTGTAGTGACCGCGATGTCCATTCCCCTGATCCTGTCGATCTTGTCGTAGTCGATCTCGGTGAAGATGATCTGCTCCTTGACGCCCATCGAAAAATTCCCTCGACCGTCGAAGGACCTGGCGTTCAGCCCCCGAAAGTCACGGATGCGCGGAATGGCGATCCCCACCAGTCGCTGCACGAAGTCGTACATCCGGGACCGGCGAAGCGTCACCCGGCATCCGACCTTGTGGCCCGTGCGGATATGAAAGGCCGCCTCGGACTTTCGCGCCCTGGTGATGATGGGTTGCTGGCCAGAGATCTGCTTCATCTCCGCCACCGCGTTCTCGACGAACTTGTCGTCCACCGCGCCCTTGTTGTCAATCGCGGCGCCCAGACCCATGTTCAAAGAGATCTTCACCAGTCGGGGAGCCTGCATCACCGAGGTGTAGCCGAACTGCTCCATCAAGGCCGGCCGGACCTGCGAGAGGTAGTGCTGTTCCAGAGATTTCATGCGCTTTGCGACCTGGTCAATCGATTTCCTTGCCGGAGGACTTGTAGATGCGCAACTTGCGGCCGTCCTCGATCTTGAACCCGACTCTGTCCGGCTTGTTGGTTTCCTGGTTGAGGATGGCGACGTTCGATACGTGCAGGGCGGCCTCCTGTTCCAGGATGCCCTCCCGCTCGCCGGGCCGCCGGGCGCGATAGTGCCTGTAGACGAAGTTGACGCCGGATACCTTGACACGATCGTCGCCGACGAACTCCATGACGGTCCCGGTTGCGCCCTTGCTCTTGCCAGCCAACACCACAACGCGATCGTCCTTTCTCAGCTTGCGCATCCTTCTAGAGCACCTCCGGCGCAAGCGACACGATCCGCATGAAGCTCTCGGTACGAAGTTCCCGTGTCACCGGTCCGAAAATCCTTGTCCCCACCGGCTGATGCTGAGGCGTGAGCAGCACCGCGGCGTTTTGGTCAAACCGGATGCGCGAGCCGTCCGGTCTCCGCACACCCGTCCGGGTTCGGACGACAACTGCGTCCATGACTTCACCCTTGCGGACACGTCCGCGCGGAATGGCTTCCTTGATGGTCACCTTGATGACGTCGCCAATTCCGGCGTAGCGCCGCTTGGATCCTCCGAGCACCTTTATGCACTTGACTCTCCGCGCACCGCTGTTGTCGGCGATTTCAAGCATGGTCTCGGACTGAATCACGGTTACGCTCCCAAGGACCGGACGTCAATCGACTTGAGCCGCCAACACTTCGACTTGGAGATCGGTCGGCACTCCACCACGGTGACCTGATCGCCCTCGCGGCAATCGTTGTCCTCGTCGTGCGCGTGGACGTGGGAAGACCGCCCGATGTACTTGCCGTACAGCGGATGCTTGATCCTTCGGTCCACCCGAACCTTGATGGTCTTGTGCGCCTTTGCAGACACCACCATGCCTTCGACGGTGCGGGGATTCGAGGAGTGGTCAGCCATGCTGCATTTCCCTTTTCCGCATGACCGTCCTCGCGCGAGCGATGTCCCGCTTGACCTTGGGAACGAGATGTGTCTGCCCAAGCGTCCCCGACGCTCGCTGCATGCGGAGATTGAAGTACTCCTTCTGGAGTTTTTCCAGCTGCGCCATCAGTTCGGTGTCCGTCAGGTCTCTCAGTTCTGCTGCGTTCATCAGAGGGAGGACCTCCGAACCATGGTGGTCTGGAACGGCAGCTTGGCTCCGGCAAGACGGAACGCTTCCCGTGCCACCTCCTCGGTCACGCCCTCCATCTCGTACAGCACACGCCCGGGCTTGATTTGCGCCACCCAGTACTCAACACTGCCTTTGCCCTTCCCTTGGCGGACTTCCAGCGGCTTCTTCGTGATCGGCTTGTCGGGAAACACGCGGATCCAGACCTTGCCGCCCCGCTTGGCATGGCGGGTCATCGCCCGCCGGGCAGCCTCGATCTGGCGGGATGTCATGCGACCATGGCGGGTAGCCTTGAGACCGAACTCGCCAAACGCAACCCGGCTCCCGCGATGGGCCATGCCCCGGTTTCGGCCCTTCTGCTGCTTTCTATAGCGGGTTCGGGATGGCTGAAGCATGATGGCGTCCTAGCTCGCAGACGTGATGGAAGGCGGCCGCCCGGGAGCGCTGGCGGCATCCACCTCGGTTTCCTTTCCGATCACCTCACCCTTGAAGATACAGACCTTGACCCCAAGCACCCCGTAGGTCGTCAACGCCTCGGTGATGGCGTAGTCGATGTCCGCGCGAAGCGTGTGCAGCGGAACCCGGCCCTCGGAATAGGTCTGCGACCTGGCAATCTCCACTCCGTTTAGCCGTCCCGCCACCCTGACCTTGATGCCTTTCGCACCCAAGCGTGTGGCGTTCTGCACGACACGCCGGATCGCGCGACGAAACGAGATTCGCCGCTCCAGCTGCTGCGCGATGTTCTTGGCGACCAGGTAGGCATCGACTTCGGGCTTTCTGATTTCCTCCACGTCAATATGGACGTTGATGCCCATGCGCTTGCGCAATTCCACGCGCAGCGCCTCGACGTCAGCGCCCTTCTGCCCGATCACCATGCCGGGACGTGCGGTGTGAACCTTGATCCTCGCGGTGCCGGGCGAACTTCCGGCCAGCCGCTCAATTTCGATCCGGCTCACGGAGGCGTCCGCCAGTCGCTTGCGAAGATACTGCCGCACCTCGTAGTCGTTCAGCAGGTACTGGGCGTACTGCTTCTTGTTGGCGTACCAGACAGAACTGTGATCCCGCACGATTCCCAGCCGGAGTCCGTTGGGATTGACCTTTTGCCCCATGTCGACCCTGCTCCCTAGCCTTCGCTGACTCTCACGGTGATATGGCAGCTTCGCTTGAAGAACCGGTCCGCTCGC
>JAGWBL010000095.1 GCA_021295935.1 Pseudomonadales bacterium | reverse complement strand
GGTCAGCCGTCATCGCCGGATTGGCGGGCGTGTTGCTGGCACCGGTGATCCTGGTGTCGCCGACGATGGGATTTGTCGGGATCAAGGCCTTCGCGGCCGCCATTGTCGGAGGATTCGGCAGCCTTCCCGGCGCGTTTCTGGGTGGACTTGCCATTGGCGTTGTCGAGCAGTTCGGCAGCTACTACCTCGGTCCGGGGATGGGCGAGACCAGCGCCTACATCCTGTTGATCGTCATGTTGCTTGTCCGGCCCCAGGGCTTGTTCGCCGCCATGCAGCGGAAGAAAGTCTGATGCGGTTCATTTTCAGGGTGCGGTACGGGCAAGACATCGACCTCTTCAAGCACAAGGGGCAAGTGTTCTGGTACGGGCTGCTTCTGCTGGCGGTGTTTCTCGCGCCGCTGGGCGTCTCCACGTTCTTGCTCGGGGAGCTCTCGCTCGTGTGCATCTGGGGCATCGCTGGCCTGGGATTGATGGTTTTGGTGGGTTACACGGGTCTGGTCAGTCTCGGACACGCCGCATTCCTGGCGGTTGGAGCCTACGCGCAGGCGCGTCTGATGCACGCTGGCGTTCCGCTTCCCGTGGCGCTCTTGGGTGCCACGGGCATCTCAGCCGGTGTCGGAGCCTTCGCTACGCATGACCGGGGTATACTTGGCGATCGCGACGCTGGCTTTAGCCGCGGTGATTGAGCAGATTCTCGCGCGCTGGGAATTCGTGACGAACGGACTGCGCGGTCTGCCGGTTCCGAAACCCGAACTGTTCGGATTCGAATTGGGCGATGCGGTGGCCTTCTACTACCTATGCCTGACCGTCTTCACGCTCTCGACGCTCGCGGTGCTCAACCTGCTCCGTTCGAGCACAGGTCGGTCGTTCATCGCTGTCAGGGATTCAGAGATCTCCGCCCAGGCGATGGGAGTGAACCTCTTCGCGACGAAGACCACCGCCTTCGCATTGTCGGCAGGGTTGACTGGCTTGGCAGGTGGGTTGTTCGCCCACAAGATCGGATACCTGTTTCCCGATTCCTTCGACATCACCACTTCCATCATGCTCCTGATGATGGTGGTCGTTGGCGGTCTGGGATCGATGCATGGCGTCGTGTTCGGGGCCATCTTCGTCGGCATGTTGCCGCAGGGTTTGGCGATCGTCCGGGACTTCCTTCCGCAGGCCTGGACGGTGCGTCTTTCTCTGGAACCGTTCCTGTTCGGGGCGATCCTTGTCCTGTGTCTCGTGTTCGAGCCTCTCGGCATTTATGGACGCTGGATCAAGATCCGCCAGTACTTCTCCCACTTCCCGCTGCATCGCAGGGCGACCTTCAAGAGACAGAAGTCCTATCTGCGCAGCGAACGGGTGCACTAGACATGCTCAGGGTCGATCGGGCGACGATCAGCTTCGGCGGCATACGCGCTGTCGAGTCGCTGTCGTTTCAAGTCCTGCCGCGCGAAGTCTTCAGCATCATCGGTCCAAACGGCGCCGGCAAGTCAACCGTGTTCAACCTTATCAGCCGGATCTACGACCTCGACAGCGGCAGCATCTATCTGGAGGGGCAAGAACTGTCCGGCGTACCCCCGCACCAGGTGGCCAGACGCGGCGTAGCCAGGACGTTTCAGAACTCGGAGCTCTTCGTCCAGGAGACCGTTCTCGTCAACCTTCTGATTGCTCAGCAAGTCCATCACCACACGACGCTTTGGGAGGAAATGCTTTTCCTGCCTCGTGTTCGTCGTCAGGACCTGCAGTTCAGGGAGCGTGCGGAGCAGGTGATCGACCTTCTCCAGTTGCAGCGATATCGGCGCGAAATCGTGGGATCAATGCCATACGGCGCACGCAAGATGGTGGAGATCGCAAGGGCGCTTTGCCTGGAGCCGAAGGTCCTGCTTCTGGATGAACCGTCCTCCGGACTCAATCCGGAAGAAACCGAAGACCTGTCGTTCTGGATCGAGGACATCAACAGGGACTTGGGCATCACGGTACTGATGGTGGAACACGACATGAATCTCGTCAAGCAGGTTTCGCATCGTGTGCTGGCCATGGCGGACGGCAGGTTTCTGGCGCTTGGAACGCCGGAGGAGATCCAGAACCACCGCTCGGTACAGCTGGCGTACATTGGGTGCAACGCGTGAGCTCGCTGCTCGAAGTCCGGAACATCGAGACCTTCTATGGCCCGATCATGGCTATCCGTGGGGTTTCGCTGCGGGTGGCGAAGGGGACTGTCGTCGCCATCCTGGGCGCCAACGGCGCTGGCAAAACCACCGTGCTGCGGACGATTTGCGGGGCGCTCGACCCGCAGAAGGGATCTGTTCGATTCAAAGGGATGGATGTCACTGGGATGGATCCGGATCGCGCCGCGGCAATGGGAATGGGACATGTGCCCGAGGGTCGGGAGATGTTTCCGTTCTTGAGCGTCATGGACCATTTGCGAATGGGTGCCTTCACTCGCAGGAGCAAGGACTCTCAGCGGGAAATCGATTTGGTTTTTTCCTACTTTCCTGCCTTGGCGGATCTTCAAGGACGCGCTGCAGGCTTGCTGTCCGGAGGCGAGCAACAGATGCTCGCGATCGGTCGCGCGTTAATGATGCGACCGACGATGATGCTCCTGGACGAGCCGTCGCTGGGGTTGTCGCCACAGCTCTTGGGCGACATCGCCAACATCATCAATCGGATGAACACCGAGCAGGGAATGACCATGCTTCTCGTCGAACAGAATGCGAAGATGGCCCTGGACCTCGCCCACTACGGCTACATCATGGAATCAGGTCGAATCGTGATGGAAGACACCTGCGCACGCCTCTCTCAGGCCACGGACATCCAGGAGTTCTACTTGGGGGACAAGGACAAGGGCGTGCGAGGGAAGAGACGGTGGAAGCAGAGGAAGACATGGCGGTGAGTTCGCCATGTTGCAGCATCGACACGTTCAGCACCGTGGTGGAGATGTTCGAGCAACGGGTCGCAGCCTCAGCCGACGAAGTGGCGATCCGTCAGAAGGACTTCGGACTGTGGCTCGAATTCACCTGGAGGGATTGGGGTGACCACGCCCGATGGATTGGACTGGGACTGAAGGCGCTTGGGCTTGAGCGGGGCGACGTCGTCTCGATCGCTTCCGAGGTCAATCGCGAGTGGATGTTCTCGGACCTCGGCGCTCTGGGAGTCGGCGCGGTCGTCAACGGTGTCTATCCCACCGACTCGCCCAGTCAGGTGGAGTATCTCATCGCTGACAGCGGAACCCGCTTCTACTTCGCGGAAGACGAAGAACAGCTTGACAAGGTTCTGCAAGTGAGGGACAGAACGCCCTCGCTCGAAAGGATCTTCGTCTTCGACATGCGCGGACTTCGGGACCTCAACGATCGGATGTGCATGTCGTTCGATGACCTTCTCCAGCTGGGTCAGCAGTACGAGGGAGAGCATCATGGAGTTTGGGAGACGGAGACACGCAAGGCGCGTCCCGCAGACCTGATGATCCTGATCTACACATCGGGGACAACCGGCCCGCCCAAGGGATCGATGATCTCTCATGCGAACATGCTTTTCATGGTGCGAGTCCTGCGAGAGACGTACCAACTTGACAGCAGCGAAGAGTTGCTGGGGTTCCTTCCGCTCGCGCACGTGGCCGGCCGGATGTTCTACACCTTCGCGGTGATCGGAACGGGTTCCACCATCAATCTGGTCGAGGATCTGGAAACGGTTGTGCGAGATAGTCGAGAGGCAGCGCCGACAGCGCACTTCGCTGTCCCCCGCGTGTGGGAGAAGCAATACTCGATGGTCACGATCCTGCGCAAGGAGGCGACGTGGCTCGGGCGGCTGGCCCTCGACATGGCCCTGCAGGTCGGGAGACGCAGGGCACAGTTCGTGAAGGAGCAACGGAGCGTTCCCACGTCACTGGCGGTAGCGTACTTCCTTCTCGACTTTCTGGTTCTCAAGAACGTGAGAAAGTTGTTGGGCATCAATCGCTGCAAGTGGCTGTCGAGCGGGGGCGCCCCAATTTCTCCGGACCTGATCGAGTGGTTCTGGGCGCTTGGAAGGCCCATGTACGAAGTCTACGGGCAGACTGAGTGCACCGGGCTTGCCACAGCCAACGTGCCGGGAGACACGCGCATCGGAAGCGTCGGCAAGGCGGTGCCTGGGGTTGAGGTGGCGCTCTCGGACGACCAAGAGATTCTGATCCGAAGCCCCGGCACGATCATGGGCTACTGGAACAATGCCGAGAAGTCAGCGGACACGATCCAGCAGGGTTGGCTCTACACAGGGGATATCGGGCGGATCGACGACGACGGGTACGTCTACATCGTCGACCGCAAGAAGGACATCATCATCACGTCAGGCGGCTAGAACATCACGCCGAGCGAATTGGAGAACCAGCTCAAGTTCTCGCCCTACGTGACCGATGCGGTGGTGATTGGGGATGCGAGACCGTACCTGACGTGTCTCGTGATGATCGATCTCG
This sequence comes from Pseudomonadales bacterium, assembly GCA_021295935.1. Lineage (GTDB taxonomy): Bacteria > Pseudomonadota > Gammaproteobacteria > Pseudomonadales > Azotimanducaceae > Bin55. The sequence continues at coordinate 1,344 of JAGWBL010000095.1, read as the reverse complement.
AGAACGTCGCGCACTTCGCTCAAGTCCAGGGGGTGCCATTCACGAACTACAAGAGTCTCTGCCATGCGCAGGAGATCGTGGATCTGATTGGCGCCGAGATCGAACAGGTGAACCGGCGGTTCGCGCGGGTGGAGACGATCAAGAAGTTCCGGTTGATTGATCAGCTTCTCGATGCAGAAGATGAAGAGTTGACGCCAACGCAGAAGCTCAAGCGCAGGGTCGTCACCGAGACGTACTCCGCCCTGATCGACGAAATGTACCGCAGCAGGTGAGGTGGATCGTAGTTGCTGACATAACATTCCAATTGCACGAAGCAGGCCACTTCGGTTGCGACGTGCGGCAATTCCCGAATCACCGGACACGGAAGCGCTAGCCAAATGAATAGAACTGCGTGGATCTTGGCAGGTGGGTTTGCATTTCTGGGAATGTATGGATGCTCTCCGTCGACAGGCGAGGGTGGCGATCCGAGCCCAGGCGGGTCAGACGCCAAGGCGGTGACGTCCGAAGAGGACGTGCTTGGCGTGGCGAAGCTTCCGTTTCCCGAACGTGCGGTGGAAGACGACCGCGTGGTTCTCGGAGCCCACACGGATCTGTCCGGACCGGCCGCCATCTGGGGTGTTCCAGGCCGGAATGGCGCCCAAATGCGGTTTGACGCAGCCAACGCGGCTGGCGGTGTGCACGGACGAATGATCGAGTACGTGGTGGAAGACACCCAATACCAGACGCCGAACGCGATCCGGGCGGCAAACAAGCTTCTGCACAGCGACCACATCTTCGCCATGGTGTTGGCGTTGGGCACTCCTCAGAACAACGCGGTGATGCCGATCCAGTTCGAAGCCGGAGTGCCGAACGTGTTCCCGTTCTCGGGCTCCAGGAGCATGAACGAGCCATTCCACAAGCTCTCATTCACGCAGAGGGGCGTCTATTACGACGAGATCCGGGCAGCCGTTCAACACTTTCACGAGACGAAGGGCCGGACCAGACCGTGCCCGATTTACCAGGACACGGACTACGGCCACGAGATATTGGAAGCGGTCATCGACCAAGCAGCCGAGTTGGGGTTGGAGATTCCTGCCTCGAGCGCCCACAAGAAAACCGAGACGGAATTCACCGCGGCGGTGCTGAAGTTGAAGAATGCGGACTGCGATCTCGTGCTGTTCGGGACGATCTATCACGACACGTTGCTGATTCTGGACACCGCAAAAAGGATGGGTTGGACGGACGATGATTTTGTGGGCAACGACGCAGCCTACAGACAGGCGATTGCGAACCCCGAGAGCGGAGCAGCCGAAGGCTATCACGTCTTCACCCACTAGAAACGGATCTATGCCGACAGCGACATTT
>JAGWBL010000094.1 GCA_021295935.1 Pseudomonadales bacterium | reverse complement strand
GTTGACGGTGTTCGTCTGGGTCTTCCTCATGATCCTCATGGATCTCGTGCCGGTTGACTGGATCCCGTACACCGCGGCTCTCCTGGGCGTGGACTACATGAAGATCGTCCCCACGACCGACGTGAACATCACGATGGGCATGGCGCTTGCGGTGTTTGGAATGGTCTTGTTCTTTTCGCTCCGCCAGAAGGGCATCGGCGGGTTCATCGCGGAACTTGCGTTTCAGCCACTGCCCAAGTTCCTTGCTCCAGTCAATCTCGTGCTCGAGAGCATCACGCTCATCGCGAAGCCGGTCTCGCTTGGCCTGAGGCTGTTCGGAAACCTGTTCGCAGGCGAGATGATCTTCGTGCTGATCTGCCTGATGTACGGCGGTGGTGTCTGGGCCTTCTACCTCTTTGGTGGCGCGCTTCAGTGGGCGTGGGCGATGTTCCATGTCCTTGTCATAGCGCTTCAGGCTTTCATCTTTGCGGTTCTGACCATCGTCTATGTCACGCAGGCGTACGACACGCACGGCGACCACTAGGTTTCATTTGCACAAGGAGAATTCATGGAAACAGCACAAGCGTTGATGTCGGTAGCTGCCGGCATCATGATCGGGATGGCGGCGATAGGGGCAGCCATTGGCGTGGGCTCTCTGGGGGGCAAGTTCCTGGAGGGCGTGGCTCGACAACCCGAGAACCTCCCGCTGCTCCGCCTTTGGTTGTTCATCGTCCTGGGTCTCGTGGACGCGGTCCCCATGATTGCTGTGGGCGTGGGCTTGCTCACGTTGTTCGGCGGCGGCTAGATCGCTCGGCCGACGCAGGAGATCAGACCCGATGAACATGAATGCAACGATGATCCTTCAGGGCATCGCCTTCTTCGTGTTTGCCTGGTTCATCTGGAAGTTCGGTTGGCCAGTGCTGCTGAACGCCATGCATGAACGCCAGGCGACGATCGCGGCAGGACTGGAGCACGCGGAGAAGGCGAAGCGGCAGCTGCGCGAGGCGGATCACAAGGCGCAGGAAGCCCTGCGCCAGGCACAAGCGCGTTCGCAGGAGATCATTGACCAAGCGAGGGCACAAGCCGGGTCGATGATCGAGCAAGCGAAACAGAAGGCTCAAGCGGAAGGCGAACGCATCAAGGAAGCCGCGCGGGCGGATTTGGAACAGGAACGACACCGAGCAAGAGAAGGCCTTCGCGCCGACGTCGCCGCGCTCGCGGTCGCTGGCGCGGAGAGGATCCTGGGCCAGGCGATCGACCCGGAGCAACACCGGCGGGATCTCGATCGGCTCGCGGCGGAGCTGTAGTCAGATGGCGGAGCTGGCGACCCTGGCGCGGCCTTATGCCGTTGCTCTGTACGACCTGGCCACAGAAGACCATGAGGTTGACACGTGGCGGGCCGGCCTGGAGGTTTTGGCTCAAGTCGTCGACGAGCCCGGCGTGCGGGAACTTGTCGAATCGCCGTCGAGATCAGCGAAGGAGAAGGCGGAACGACTCTACACCCTGCTTGAAGATTGGCTTCCTTCCGCAGCCCGGAACCTGATGACGGTGCTCGCCGGCGTTGGCCGACTCGGACTCCTGCCGGAGATCTGCAGTCAGTTCGCCGGTCTTCAGGCGGCAGATGCCCAGGCCACCGATGTAACGGTCATCTCAGCATCCGAACTGGATGGCGGGCAAGTGGACGCCTTGCGGCAGGCAATGCAAAGGCGGATTCGGGGCTCGGTGGAAATGAACGTTGAGACCGATTCCTCTTTGCTGGGCGGGGCGCTGATCAGGTTCGGGGACACGGTCCTCGACGCCTCGGTGCGCGGAAGACTCGAGAGGATGCGTGAGGCGCTGAGTCGCGCCTAGGAACCCGGGAACCGAATGGCAAATCAACTCAATCCTTCAGAAATCAGCGAACTGATCAGGGATCGCATCAGGAGCCTGGACATCTCGGCGACTCCTCGCAACGAGGGCGTCGTGGTGTCGGTGTCGGACGGCATCGTGCGCGTTTACGGCCTCGCCGAAGCGCAGTACGGCGAGATGATCGAGTTCCCCGGCGGCGTGTTCGGCATGGCAATGAACCTGGAACGAGACTCGGTCGGCGTGGTCGTGTTGGGCGAGTTCAAGGGCCTGTCCGAAGGCGCGACGGCGAAATGCACCAAGCGAATCGCCGAGGTTCCCGCAGGCCCGGAACTGCTTGGCCGCGTGGTCGACGCCTTGGGCAACCCTATTGACGGCAAGGGGCCCATTCAGGCGTCGGAGTCCTCGCCTGTGGAGAAGGTGGCTCCCGGCGTCATTGCCCGGCAGTCGGTGGATGCACCCGTGCAGATGGGCATCAAGTGCATCGATTCGATGATTCCGATCGGCCGTGGACAGCGCGAGCTGATCATTGGCGACCGGCAGATTGGCAAGACCGCAATCGCGGTGGACGCCGTCATCAACCAGAAAGGGACCGGCATCAAGTGCATCTACGTGGCCATCGGCCAGAAGATGTCGACCATTGCAAATATCGTGCGCACGTTCGAGGAACATGGGGCCATGGCGCACACCATCGTGGTGGCTGCCAGCGCCGCGGATCCAGCGCCCATGCAGTACCTGTCACCCTATGCGGGCTGCTCGATGGGAGAGTATTTTCGGGACCGTGGAGAGGACGCGCTGATCGTTTACGACGACCTGACGAAGCAGGCTTGGGCGTATCGCCAGATTTCGTTGTTGCTGAGGCGTCCGCCGGGTCGTGAGGCTTACCCGGGAGACATCTTCTATCTGCATTCCCGATTGCTCGAGCGCGCCGCGAAAGTCAATGCCGAGTACGTGGAGAAGTTCACCGGAGGCAAGATCAAGGGCAGGACAGGATCCTTGACTGCGTTGCCGATTATCGAGACCCAGGCGGGTGACGTGAGCGCGTTCGTGCCGACGAACGTCATTTCCATCACCGACGGCCAGATCTACCTGGAGACGGACCGGTTCAACGCTGGCATCAGGCCGGCGATGAGCCCGGGAATCTCCGTGTCCCGAGTGGGCGGGGCAGCGCAGGTGCCGTTCATCAAGAAAATCTCAGGCGGCATCAAGCTCGCCCTCGCGCAGTACCGAGAACTTGCCGCGTTCTCCCAGTTCGCTTCGGACCTGGATGAAGCGACACGGAAGCAGCTGGAGCATGGCCAGCGGGTGGAGGAACTCATGAAGCAATCACAGTTCTCTCCGATGACGGTGGCCGAGATGGGAGTATCGCTGTTCGCCGCCACCGAAGGCCACCTGGAGTCGGTTCCGGTCAAGCGAGTTCTCGACTTCGAGCGCGACCTGCTTGCCTACATGAACAGCGAGCACGGCGACTGGATGGCGCGCATCAGCGACACTGGCGAGTACTCGGATGAGATCGTCGCGGAGATGCGAACTGCCATCGATTCGTTCGCGGCCAGCCATTCCTACGAGGAAGCGTGATGGCGGCCGGCCGCGAGATCAAGAAGAAGATCGGGAGCGTCCAGAACACCCAGAAGGTGACCAGCGCCATGCAGATGGTGGCCGCGAGCAAGATGCGACGTACCCAGGACCGGATGCTGGAGGCGAGACCTTACGCCAGTCGGATCCGCGAGGTCATCGGTCACCTTGCCAACGCAAGCGCGGAGTACCGGCACCCTTCCATGCACACTCGGGAAGTTGGGCGGATCGGGTACATCGTGGTTTCCACGGACAAGGGACAGTGCGGCGGGCTGAACGCCAATCTCTTTCGGGCGCTGCTGAAGGATGTCGATGCATGGAGATCCAAGGGCGCGCAATCGGAACTGGTCCTGATCGGCCTCAAGGCACAAGCGTTCTTTCGCTCAGTCGGAGGCAACGTGCGCGCCTCCATATCCGGTGTGGGCGAGCAGCCCTCGGTGGAGACGCTCGTGGGCGGCGTCAAGGTCGTGATTGACGCGTTCAACGCCGGCGAATTGGATCGTCTTGACTTGATTTCGAACACTTTCGTCAACACGATGACGCAGCGGCCGCAGATTCGGCAGTTGCTTCCGCTGAAGCCCGAGGAACTGGAGGGTGGAGGCGCGCTCTGGGACTACATCTACGAACCCGATGCGCGGGAATTGATCGATGGCATTGTTCGACGCTACATCAACTCGCAGGTGTATGGGGCAGTGGTGGAGAACACCGCCTGCGAACAGGCTGCCAGGATGATCGCGATGAAGAACGCCACCGACAGCGCTGCAGACATCATCGAGGAACTGACGCTGTTGTACAACAACGCCAGGCAGGCCTCGATCACGCAGGAGATCGCGGAAATCGTGGGAGGCGCTGCGGCGCTCTAGAGCCCGTCGGGAACGCACGGAAGGAGAGACATGAGCAACGGAACGACAGTCCAGGTCATCGGCGCCGTCATTGACGTCGAGTTCGACCGAAACGACGTGCCCAAGGTCCTTGACGCCTTGCGCGTCGTGGAGACAGGGCTGACGCTCGAGGTGCAGCAGCAGCTTGGAGACGGGGTCGTGCGTTGCATCGCGCTCGGGACATCCGAGGGGCTTTCCAGGGGGCTCGAGGTCGTGAACACCAATGAACCGATCGCGATTCCGGTGGGAGACGCGACGCTCGGCAGGATCATGGACGTGCTGGGCAATCCCATCGACGAGCGCGGACCGATCGAGTCCAGCGTTGTGCGCCCCATACATCGGCAGCCGCCCACCTTCGAAGACCAGAAGGGTGGGAACGAGCTTCTGGAAACCGGAATCAAGGTCATCGACCTGATGTGTCCGTTCGCTCGGGGCGGCAAGGTCGGACTGTTCGGAGGTGCCGGTGTCGGAAAGACCGTGACCATGCTCGAACTCATCCGGAACATCGCCATCGAGCACTCGGGATTGTCGGTGTTCGCCGGAGTTGGGGAGCGCACCCGAGAGGGCAACGACTTCTACTACGAGATGCAGGGCGCCGGTGTTCTGGACAAGATCTCGCTGGTGTTCGGCCAGATGAACGAACCGCCGGGAAACCGGCTTCGAGTCGCCTTGTCGGGACTGACGCTGGCGGAGCAGTTTCGGGACGAAGGCCGCGACGTGCTTCTGTTCGTGGACAACATCTACCGTTACACGCTGGCTGGCGTCGAGGTGTCGGCGTTGCTGGGGAGGATGCCCTCGGCGGTCGGCTACCAGCCGAATCTGGCGGAAGACATGGGGATCCTCCAGGAACGGATCACGACCACCAAGACTGGGTCCATCACCTCG
>JAGWBL010000093.1 GCA_021295935.1 Pseudomonadales bacterium | reverse complement strand
TCCGGTCTGCATGGAGGGCGGTCGATACTCGGTGCGAGACCAGGATCGTGGTTTTGTCCTCGCGTATTCGTCTCAGGTCCATGAGAATGGATTCCTCGGTATCCGTGTCCACGGAGGCGAAGCAGTCGTCAAGAAGCAGCACCGGCGCGTGGCGAATCAATCCCCGTGCAAGCGCGGCCCGTTGCTTCTGGCCACCGGACAGTGTGACACCGCGCTCACCCACGATGGTGTCCATCTCTTCCGGCATTTCGCGAATCGTGGAATCCAGCGCTGACCACCGCGCCGCTTGCCAGACCGATTCCCTCGGGCGCGTCGGTTCGTCGTAAGTGATGTTGGCCCAAATGGGCTCCGCGAACAGAAACGCCTCCTGGGGCACGTAGGCGATGTGCGACCTTAGTTGTCGCAACGGAAAATCGCAGACGTCTGTGCCGTCCGCATACACCGATTCGCTGGGCGTGTCCAGCATGCGAACGATCAGCCGCAACAGAGAGGACTTGCCCGAACCAACTCGACCCATAACCGCAATCGTCTCTCCAGGGCTTACGGCGAGGCTGACCCCATCCAGCACCTTGGAACGATCATCGAATGCAAAGGCGAGAGCGCGAATTTCAAGTTGTCCCGAAATGGTGTGTGGAGCGGAAGCGCTTGGATGGTCCTTGATTTCGGGCTCGGTATCGAAAACCTTGAACAGACGCTCCGCAGCGACACCTGCCCGCTGGAACAGGCTGATAATGAATCCGGCCACTTGGAACGGCTGAACCACCATGTTCACGTAGAAGAAGAACGCGGTGAACGCGCCGATCGAAAGATCGCCGTCCAGCACCAGGCTCCCGCCGAAGCCCACGATGATGAGAATGGAGATCACCGCCAGGGACGGCATGCCAGCCTGGATGATGGAGTTCAGGCGCGCATGCTCATGGAAAGCGCGGGCATAGCCTTGGTTCGCTTCCTGGAACCTGCGAATCTCGTTCTTCTCCTGCACCATCGCCTGAACCGTTCGAATGCCGGAGAGGTTCTCCTGCACGAGCGCGCCCAGCCCACCCAAGCGCTCTTGAACGACTCGCGAAGCGGTGCCCAGCCGTCGCGAGCAGTACCAGGCAAAAAGAGCGACGAGAGGCATCGGCGGCAGGATCAGCAGGGTCAAGCTCGGTGACAAATACACCAAGCACGAAAGCCCGACAATCGTTGCGAACAGGAGAATCACCACCAGAACCGTGCCGACGGATATCAGGCGCTGGATCAGCGAAATGTCCGCCACTGCGCGAGTCATCAAGTCGCCGACGGAGAACTTCTGGAAGAATTCGGGACCCATCTGCTGGAGATGCCGGTAGAACGCTTGGCGCAAATCGAAGGCGACGAGCAATCCCGCGCGACGCACCGAGATCCGCGCCCAGCTGACGAAGACGAATCTTGCGAAGACGCCGCCGAGAATGCCCAGGATCGGCAGCCACAGGTCCGCTTCACCCTCTGCAACCCGATCGATGCCAACTTTGAGGAAGAGCGGCACGGAAGCTTCGGACAGGCGAGCAAGAAAGAACAGCAACACCCCACCCGCGATCCTTCCGCGATACCTGCGGATGAACCGTCCGACTCGCAGGAGGGACTTCAGCATGGAATCCGCCAGTAGCTAGGGGTGGAGCGACGGCGAGTCAGAACGCGGCGTTGCGCGGGACCCTTGGAAAGGGAATGACGTCGCGAATGTTGTCCATGCCGCTGAAGTACTGAAGCAGGCGCTCGAAGCCAAGGCCGAACCCTGCGTGGGGCACGGTGCCGAACTTGCGCAGATCTCTGTACCACCAGAGTTCCTGTTGCATCTCGACGTCCATCCGGCTGTCCAGAACGTGGAGACGCTCCTCCCGCTGGCTACCGCCGATGATTTCGCCGACACCGGGCACCAGGACATCCATGGCCGCAACGGTCTTGCCGTCGTCGTTGGACCGCATGTAGAACGCCTTGATGTCCTTGGGATAGTTCATCACGATGCCGGGGGCGTCCCACATTTCCTCACACAAGAAGCGTTCGTGTTCGGACTGCAAATCCAGACCCCACTCCACGGGGTACTCGAACTTGCGGCCGGATCGCTGAAGCGTTTGAACTGCTTCCGAGTATTCCATGCGCGTGAAATCCGACTCGACCAACTTTTCGAGGCGTGTGATCGCTTGAGAGTCGATGCGTTCCGCGAAGAACGCCATGTCGTCCGGCACCAGTTCCAGCGTTTGTTTAGCTACGAACTTGAGAAACCGTTCGGCGAGGTCCGCGTTGGCTTCAAGGTCCGCGAAAGCGATTTCGGGCTCGATCATCCAGAACTCGGCGAGGTGCCGGCTCGTGTTGGAGTTCTCCGCCCGAAACGTCGGCCCAAACGTGTACACCTTCGAAAGTGCAAGGCAGAACGCCTCGACGTTGAGTTGTCCTGACACGGTGAGAAAGGTCTCCGTGCCGAAGAAGTCGTCCTTGTGACCTTGATGGATGGCGTCGAGCGTGCTCACGCGAAACAGGTCGCCCGCGCCCTCGCAATCACTTGCCGTGATGATCGGAGTGTTGACCCAAAGAAACCCCTGCTGGTGGAAGAAGTCGTGTATCGATTTCGCTGCGGCTTGTCGGAGGCGCGCGACAGCCCCGAACGTGTTGGTTCGGGGTCGCAAGTGAGCCACCGTCCGGAGGAATTCGAACGAGTGACGCTTCTTGGCGATGGGGTAGGCGTCGGGCTCCGATACACGTCCGACCACCGTCACGGAAGTGGCCTGGATCTCCCGGTCCTGACCCTTGCCCTGCGATTCGACGAGCATGCCGCAGACTTCCAGGGCGCATCCGGTTCCCAAATCGACGACCACCTCGTAGTTTTCGAGGTTATCCTTGACAACTACTTGAATCGTAGAGAAAACAGATCCATCGTGAACGGAAAGGAATGTCAGTCCCGCCCTTGACGTTCGCCGCGACCGAAGCCAGCCTTGCACGGTGACAAGCTCTCCCATGAGCGCGTCCGAAGCAAGAATCTCCTTGACCGTGCGGGGTTGCACAAGAACCTCAGGAAACGAAGCGAATCACGCATTCTATTCGCGCGATTTGGACGTGTTAGAAACTCATGCCCTCCGTTCGGGACAGGGGGCTGGTCGTTAAGGCGGGGCGACTCGCGCCATAGTCTGTGCGATGCGACGGCATCGCGGAGCGGGGTTCAGGGTCGTTGCGCACTGCCAAGTCGTCGGTTCGGGCGTCGCGCGGGAAGCTCCTCTATCAGGATGTCCCCGACGACATCTTCGCTGATGCCGTACAGGAAGTTGTGCAACCGCATCGAGTTCGCGACAGTCGCGGAAATGCGGTACGAGTTTTGCAGCCGTTCCACGGTCTGGTCCTCGGACAGAGGCGCTTCGGTCAGATGAAGCCCTGCAGCTTGCAAGATCTCGAAGGTGACACGAACGCGGGAGCCGTCCCCGTAGGCATGCTTCCCGCTCGCAACGAATCTCTCGAGATCAAAATCGGACGGCCACTCAAACTGGAAGTCCAAACGGCGGGCCGAGACCATGCGGTGCAACGCGAATGTTCGTGTTTCGGTTGGTGGCTCCACCGGTTGTGCTACCAAGTAGATCACCGGAGAGCTGTCGACCATGCCGAGGGGCTTCAAGTGATGATCCTTGAGGCGTCCGTGACGATTTCTGTACTGGATCGACAGCTCGTGATTTGCAAACAGGCAATCCGACACGGTCTCGAACACACCGTCGGGGATGTTGGGGGGAAGCAGAGGTTGCACGCGTTGCGACACGGCGACTTTCTTGCGCCATTCGCTCTCCGGAACGTTGACCGTGCTCGTCAGTTGGCTTTGCGCTTCGCTGAACAGTGCGCTGAGGTTCTCCAGCACGCTGGGAGGCATGATGGAAGCCAAGTGGTCTCTCGCCAGAAGCAGAAGCAGGGCCTCCATGTCGTTGAGCCCCGGAATGGAAAGTTCGACTTTTGCCGTCTCGGACCAGCTGTAGCCGAAAGTCGTGTCGCGCCGGTCCTGGTCTATGGGTAGACATGAGCACAGCTCGTTCATCAGACGCTGAATGGACCGGATGTCCCTGTGGATGCCGACCGGTTCAAGGTGCGACTGGATTTCCTTGGCGCTGACCCGACCCCGCTTGGGTATGCGCTTCAGCGTTTCAATGATCGTCGTGCTTCTCACTGGCGGTCTTTGCCTCCATGGTGGTTCGATTGCTGATCGCCGCATCCGAGTGTGCTCCTTTCGGTGGCGCGCCTCGGGTGCGTTTGTACGGCGAGTGCGACTCGATGAGTTCCATGTCCTGCTGAATCCATCCGCGCTCTTCTCCCAGGAACCTCGAGACGGCCTTGCGAAGCTCGGGATTCCTGAGCCAATGCACCGAGTAGGTAGGCTTTGCGACGTATCCACGAGCGAGCTTGTGTCCTCCGCCCGCGCCCGCCTCGACGGTTCGCATTCCGTGCTCGATGGCGAATTCGATGGCCTGGTAGTAGCAGGTCTCGAAGTGGAGAAACGGGTGGTGTTCGATACAGCCCCAGTAACGGCCGTACAGACTCTCTGCGCCGATGAAGTGGATTGCTCCGGCGATGTACTTGCCCGCCCGCTTGCACATCACCAGCAGGACCTCGTCCGCCATCCACTCGGCAATGAGTCCGAAGAATTCACGTGACAGGTACGGAATGCCCCACTTGCGATTGCCCGTATCGATGTAGAACGAGTAGAGCGCATCCCAATGGCGCTGATCGAGGTCGCCACCCCTCAGTCGTTCAATGGAAACGCCTGCTTGGACAGCTTCCCTTCGCTCGCGGCGAATGTTCTTGCGCTTCCTTGAAGAGAGCGACCCTAGGAATTCGTCAAACGTGGAGTAGTCTTCGTTTTGCCAGTGAAACTGGGTGTCCGTGCGCTTCAAGAACCCGAGCCCGCCCGCTGCATTCCATTCTGCTTCCTCCAAGAACGTGCAGTGGAGTGAACTGACGTCCGCCGTCCGCGCGACGAGGAGAGCGGACTGAAGCAACTTTCGCCGCAGATCGTCCAACCTTGAAGCCTCCGCGACCAAGAAACGCGGCCCCGTGACAGGCGTGAATGGAACGCCCACCTGGAATTTGGGGTAGTAGTTGCCGCCCATGCTTGCCAGGGCTCGCGCCCACTCGTGGTGGATGACGTACTCCCCGTAGGAAAGACTCTTGAGGTAGATCGGCATG
>JAGWBL010000092.1 GCA_021295935.1 Pseudomonadales bacterium | reverse complement strand
CATTCCGTTCTGGGCTGAGGATCCCTCGATCGGCAATCGTCTGATCAACGCTCGGGCGGAGACTGCGCATGCGAAACCGTCGTTCCGAGAGGCCTTCAAGCGGAGGCGATGTGTCATTCCCGCGTCGGGGTTCTACGAGTGGCGCACCGTGGGATCCCAGAAGCAGCCCTACGCCATTGGGCAAGACACCGGGAGACCCTTGCTGCTCGCAGGTCTATGGGAGTCGTGGACGGTCCTATCGCAAGTACCAAGTGGGAGACCGGCTGGATACTTGCGTGATATTGACGACGCAAGCGAATGAAGCGCTACGGATCTTGAACCATCGCATGCCCGTCGTCCTGGAACCGGAGGAGGCGATTGGCTGGATTCAACGCCGGGACGTCCCGCTCGACCCGTTCCCGTCGAAAGGTCTCGTGACTTGGCCCGTCAGCACACGTGTAAACAATCCGACGAACAACGGCCCGGAAAACTGGAAACCCGCGAAAGGAAAATCACGCTTCGAACGATGAAAATCAGATTGCTGCGAACGGCAGAGCTCCTTCTTCCGCCGAAGAGGCGCAATGCGTCGGTTCGAAGCTGCTCATCCTGGAGGTCGACGCTCCCATGTCGGATCAGTTCAAGAACAAATGACGTTCTTCATCCGAAGGCACGCGGCAAGCATCCCTGCGGCCAAGGGTCTGGTAGCGACGCCTGGCGAGCCAGCTGTAGGCCGCGTCCCGTACTGGTCTTGGTATCAGAGTGAATGCATAGAGAAGGGGCCACAAGCCAGGCAAGTTCTTGGCAATCCTCAATGCCGCGGTTGACTTGGCATACTTCTTTTCCCCTTCCTGAAGAATGAAGCTGTCGAACGCATCAGGGGCGAGCCCCAAGTCCCTGAGCAAGCGCTGTCCGATGTCCGACTGGAGCGTCGCGTAGCGAAACCTGCAATTGCGATCATGTCGCATCACAAGGTCCACCCCTGAGTTGCAGAGCACGCATACTCCATCGAAATAAATCACGCTCGCCGAGTCAGGAACAACGGTTTCCTGCTTCATGGCATCAACCCTCCTTTGGAAGAAGCCTTGAAACATCGCTCTGACAGTGACCAGCGCAATCCGCCCACCTCAATAGAATCCGTCAGCTCAAGGCTGTGCTGCAGTGACTCCACTTCGAGAGCAACAGGTACTTTCAAGTGAAACGTGCAGGTGCCTTCGGGCGGCTTGCGCGAGACCGAGACCGGGGAGACGTCGCGGCAGCGATGGAGATGTGCAGGCAGGGCATCAAACGACCTCCGAGGGCTCGGAACGCGGAACGCATCCTGGACGCAGTGCGTCATCCCCTTTCGGAACTACTCATCGGAGGCTTCAGGCCTCTCTGCCGGAACCTTGATCTGAATGGGGGGAGGAGTTGGCGGCTTGCCGAGAAAGCCGAACGTCATGACGTTCAGCCAGCTGCGGTCTCGGTTTCGTATGCCCTCTCGTATGATCAGGTTCCCTTCGCCGTCGAAATTCTCGTAGTCGGGAAAGTTCGTGGCGAGAACTCGAAGAGCGTCATTGGCCGGGTCTTCCAGACCCAATTTGTAGTTGGCCTCCACCAAGATCGCGAGCGCCTCAGCAACGGCTGGCGTCGACGGGTAGTTCTCCACAACGCCGCTCGCACGATTTGCCGCAGCCACCCAGATGTCGTTGGTCAGGTAGTACTGTGCGACGTTGACCTCCGCTTGTGCCAGAACGTTGCGCAGGTATGCCATGCGTGTCTTTGCGTCCTTCGCGTACGGACTGCGAGGGAAGCGAGTGACGAGTTCCCGGAACGCCGCAAACGCAAGCTGGGTGCCAGTGGTGTCCTTGGTGTATTCGGGTGCGCCCAGCATCCGGTCGAAGTACCCTCGATCCCGCTGGAAGTGCGACATGCCCATGAGGTAGTACGCATAATCGGCCTTCGGGTGTACCGGATGCAGGGAGATGAACCGTTCGGCCGCGACGATTGCGGCATCGTAGTCGCCCTTCATGAAGTGGGCGTAGACGATCTCCAGCTGTGCCTGCTCCCCGTACCGACCGAAGGGGAAGCGAGTTTCCAAGTACTCTAGACGCTGGATGGCCACATCGAAGTTGCCCGCCTCGAGGGCTGTCTGGACTCGCTCATAGGCGAGCGCCTCGCTGGTCTCCTCCGGTTCCTTGGACTTGTTCTTCTTGCCGCCGATGCCGAACAGTCCGCACCCGGACATCAAGACCAAGGCGAAAATCAGCGAGGCTGCGAGCGTGCGTTTCACGTGAAAACCCGGCGAGAGGCTGAATCAATCTTATTAGATGGGTGAAATGGCAAATGAGTTGCCAACGAGTACGCCACGAATTGACCTTGGCGGGTGACTTGCAGGGCCTGAGGCTGGACAGGGCCCTGGCATCCGTTCTGCCGCAGTACTCGCGGTCGCAGGTTGTTCGCTGGATTCAAGACGGATACGTGGCAGTCGACGGCAATCAGCTTCGCCCCGCCACCCAGGTTCAGGGCGGTGAGTCCGTGGTGGTCGAGGCCGACGTGAGCAGAAACGAACTGTGGGAACCCGAGTACGGCATAGCGTTTGATGTCGTGCATGAAGACCCCGACGTGCTCGTTGTCGAGAAGCCGGCAGGGCTCGTTGTGCATCCGGGAAGCGGCAACTGGAGCAGCACGCTGATCAACGGTTTGCTGGGCGACTATGAAGAGCTCGCGAACTTGCCACGGGCGGGAGTGGTGCATCGTCTTGACAAGGACACCTCCGGCCTAATGATTGTGGCGAGATCCCACCTGGCGTGGGAGCGCCTTTCCGCAGCAGTTGCCGCTCGCCAGGTCGAACGGCGTTATCTTGTGATTGCCGAGGGCGTGCTCGATGGGCCGCGGTCGGTAGCCGAACCAATTGGACGCCATCCCAGAAATCGTCTGAAGCGGGCAGTTCGGACGGACGGGCGTCAGGCCCGTACGCACTTTCGACCCATGGAGTCATTCAGGGGCCATACTCTTGTGGAAGCCAGGCTGGACACGGGGCGCACACACCAGATCCGAGTGCACCTGGCATGGCTGCACCTGCCTGTCGTGGGCGATCGTTCGTATGGCGCGACAGGAAGAATGCCCTCGGCACCCTTGGAGGAACTTGTCGCCGTGATTAGGGGATTCGAACGGCATGCCTTGCATGCCGCAAAGCTGGGCTTCCAGCATCCTGCATCGGGCGACAAGCTCGTTTTTCGGAGTCGCTTGCCCACCGACATGGCGCGTCTTGTTGACTTGTTGCGTGCAGATCGGTCGTTCCAAGCAGATCGGAAACCATGATGCTTCGCACACCAAGGCACCTTGGACGGATGAACGCGTGGACTCGCGCGGCGTTCAACGTTGCCGCGAGTGTTCAATAATGCCCCTTTGAGATTGCGCGAGGTTCTGACACGTGCGTGTGTACTTTGACAAGGACGCGGACCTGTCGCTGATTCAAGACCTCAAGTTGGCAGTCGTGGGCTACGGGTCCCAAGGCTTCGCTCACGCGCACAACCTCAGGGACAGCGGAGTGAAGGACCTGGTCGTCGCTCTGAGGGAGCGCTCCGGGTCGGCCGTCAAGGCAAGGAGCGCCGGTTTCACCGTGCAATCCGTGGCAGAGGCCGTGAGCAATGCCGACTTGGTCATGTTGCTGACACCGGACGAAGGGCAGCGCGATCTCTACAAGCAGGAAATCGCGCCGAACATCCGGGAGAACGGAGCGATTGCGTTCGCTCACGGATTCAACATTCACTTCGAGCTCATCGAACCCAGATCCGACTTGGACGTGCTGATGATTGCTCCGAAGGGGCCGGGCCACGCCGTACGGGCGCTCTACGCTGCCGGCGGCGGTGTACCCGCGCTGATCGCCGTCCAGCAAGACGCTTCAGGTCGCGCGAAAGAGCTCGCGCTTGCCTATGCCACCGCACTGGGTGCGGGTCGCTCCGGGATCATGGAAACCACGTTTCGGGAGGAGGCCGAGACCGACCTGTTTGGAGAGCAAGCAGAGCTGTGTGGAGGTGCCGCCGCTCTGGTAATGGCTGGATTCGAGACTCTGGTGGAGGAGGGCTATGCACCCGAAGTGGCATACTTCGAGTGTCTGCACGAGCTGAAGCTGATCGTGGACTTCTTCTATGAGGGCGGCATTTCCACCATGTGGTATGCCGTGTCCACAACTGCGGAGTACGGCGGGCTTTCCAGAGGGAACCGAATCATCACCGAAGAGACTAAGAAGGAGATGAAGAGAATTCTCCGAGAGATCCAGACTGGCAAGTTCGCTCGCGAGTTCGTGCAGGAGGATCAAGCGGGGGCTGTCACGATGAAAGCGTTCCGTCGCATCGTGAACGAGCATCCCATAGAGGACGTGGGTCGACGAGTCCGCGCCATGATGCCTTGGATCGAAGAAAGCAAGCTCGTCGACCGATCGAAGAACTGAGACGACAGGCAAGGAGAGGTTGATGCCGGACGAGTCCGGACCCTTCAGACTTCTGGGGGACGACGAGGCTGAATCTCAGCGTAAGCGGCGCGGCATCGCGTTGCTTCCGAATCTCATCACCACCGCCGCGTTGCTGGCTGGGTTCTTCGCCATCGTTTCCGGAATCCGCGGAAACTTCATTGCCGCGGCGATTGCCATCGTGATCGCCCAGATTCTCGACGCCATGGACGGGCGTGTGGCACGTCTCACGCGCACCGAGTCGGACTTCGGGGCTCAGTACGACAGCCTCTCGGACATGGTGGCATTTGGCGTCGCACCGGGGATCCTGGTGTTTCAATGGGGGCTCGGTCCGTTGCACCAGGCCGCGCATGTCCTGACCTTCACCTATATGGCCTGCGCCGCTCTGAGATTGGCGCGGTTCAACACGACGGGCTCGTCGGAGAGTTTCACGGGGCTCCCGACCCCGGCTTCCGCAGGCATCATTGCGAGCGGCGTGTGGCTGGGCTCGACGACGATCCCAACTCCCGGCGTTGCAGTGGGCATTCTCGTGGCGTTGCTTACGCTGCTGGTGTGTGCGCTCATGATCTGATACATCAACTACTTCTCTCGGACGCAACTGAGCTTCCAGGGGCGGGTTCCGTTCCTGACTCTCGTCGGGATGGTAGTCGGCATGGCCGTGCTGCTGGCCCATCCGCCGCTCGTGCTGTTCATTGCGTGGATGGCCTATGCCCTCTCGGCACCCGCGATCTGGCTATACAAGAATCTTCCGGAACTTCGCCAGCACGACTGACACAAGATTGCATCCTGGAGACTGTCACCCATCACGGAGGAAAACAGTCGGAAACATGTTGATAAGCAAGCCGCTTGACTACAGGTCTTCGGAGATCACTCCGCGACCGGTGTACATCAGCAGACGTCGAATCCTGTCAGGGTCGGCCGCTCCGCACGCAGCGGCACCAGCACTCGCTCATCCCCAGGCCTGGCTCAAGGATCGCGGCTACTCCAAAGACCAGAGCGACGAAGACAAGATCACT
>JAGWBL010000091.1:8602-10367 GCA_021295935.1 Pseudomonadales bacterium | reverse complement strand
CACCCTCCAAGCATTCGTCATGCCAGCTCGTGACGGCCTCCTTAACGCAGTGGCAAGCGGCAACATCCAGCGCGCCGTCACCAAGGCAACTCTCATTCAGTTCTACGCCCAGAGCGTTGGGTTTCTGGTGGCGAGCGTGACCGAACGGATCGGAGCGGTCGTGATTGTGTGCGCGCAGGCTGCATCCTTGGCAATTGGGGCGGCGACGTTCGCGAGCATTCGTGTGCCCCGCAACCGACTTGTTGTGGCAAGGCAGAAGAAGGACGGGGTGTTCAAGTCGGTGGCGAGCAGCTTTCACACTGTCCGTCGAAACGAACGCATGCGTGCCGTGGTCGTCCAGAACGTCGCCATGGGCACCTGCTTCATGGGGTCTTACATCGTGACGATTCCCTTGCTGATACGCGACACGTACCTGGGAACTGCAGCCGATCTCGCGGCTGTAAACCTGCTGAATTGCCTTGGTCTCGTTCTCACTCTGGGCCTGCTCCTGTTCGTCGGCAACATCAGGCGCCAAGGACGCGCCCTTCTGCTCGCAAACGCGATTGGCGCCGTCGTCCTAGGCTCAACCGGAATGGGTGTCAGCTTCGCGTGGTTCCTGGCAATCATCTTCTGCTGGGGAGTGTGCGGCGGTGTGACGCTGAGCATGTCGCGCACGATCATGCAGGAAGAGGCGCCGGAGCATGAGCGAGCGCGAGTGATGGCGTTCTTCGGGTTCTCCTTTCTCGGCGCTGGTCCGGTCGGGGCCCTTACCTGGGGTTTCGTTGTCGATTGGGTGGGGCCGCAACTCTCGCTGAGCATTGCTTGCGCGGTTGTGCTGGTCGTCGTGCTCGCACTTATGTTGTGGACGCGTCTTTGGACCATGGCCTCTCGATACAGGTCCTGAAGAAGATCGCCGTGCATGCCGTCCGCGAGCGGCGATGGGGCCGCAATCGAAGCAATGCTATTGATGGACGAGAGCCATGTGGTCGAACAGAGCTCTCGTCCACGCCATCCGATTCGGTTCACCGGGCTGCCAGTTGGCACCCGCCCTCGCGAGCCATAAGGATCCAGACTGGCTTCAGTCGCGAAGAAGCTCGTTGAGAGCTGTCTTCGCCCGCGTCTTCTTGTCAACAGTCTTGATGATCACAGCGCATTGGAGACCAAGCCGTCCAATGCCGCAGTCGTCTGGCTCTTGAATCGTTCCGGGAACCACAACCGAGTAGGCGGGAACGCGGCCCCGGTGAATCGTGCCTGTTCGCCGTTCCACAATCTTGGTTGACGCACCGAGGAAGACTCCCATGGAAATCACGGATCCTTCCTCGACAACCACACCCTCGACCACTTCCGAACGCGCACCAATGAAGCAGCTGTCTTCGACGATGACTGGCGAGGCCTGCAAGGGCTCGAGCACGCCTCCAATGCCCACACCGCCTGAGATATGGCAGTTGCTGCCGATCTGCGCACAGGAGCCTACGGTTGCCCACGTGTCGACCATCGTGCCGCTGCCTATGTAGGCACCGACATTGACGAAGCTTGGCATGAGCACGACGCCTGGAGCAACATGGGCCGAACGCCTCACGTAGGCTGTCGGGACGGCGCGAACGCCGGAACGCTGGAAGTCGTCCTCGCTCCACTCCGAGAACTTCGGCGGCACCTTGTCCCACCAATGGCTCCCGTCGGGCGCGCCCTCCATGCGTCGCATGGGTAACAGGCGAAAACTGAGCAGGTCTGCCATCTTCAGCCACTCGTTGACGATCCACTCGCCATTCACTCTCTCGGCGACACG
>JAGWBL010000091.1:3265-8504 GCA_021295935.1 Pseudomonadales bacterium | reverse complement strand
ACTGCGAGTTTCCTTCCCTCATGCATTGAAGCCAGTTCGTTGGAGCACGGGGATGGCTGTCCGAGGGTTGACCTCTTTCCAGACCGACTCCTTCTCCTTGCGCACGTCTGGATGCGTCCTGCGTCGTGCACAATAGTTGCGGGGGCTCTTGATCCAGTGAACCAATTCTCTTCCACTGCACTCGCTCTGACTCTACTGACCGCATACGCCTTGCCCGCACAGACTCAGGGTGATGGCGGCGTGCCGGCAGGCACGGCATTCGGCGATCGCCCGCTCAGGAACGTCCAGACTCTCGGGGTCCCGCCCATTTCGGACGACATCAAGGCTCGCATCCTCTCCTACCAGCAATCCAGATTCGCGTCAGCGGCAGGATGGATCGGAGGCAACATGCTGCTTCGCACCAGATTCGGCAACACGACCCAACTCCATCTGGTTGCGTCACCGATGGGAATGCGCTCCCAGGTCACCTTCGGCAACGAGCCAGTGGGAGCTGTACGCGTCCCACCCGTGTTACGCCCGAAGGGCTTTGTGTTCTCGCAGGACGTGGGCGGCACGGAGGCGTACCAGCTGTTCTGGCACGACCTGAAAACGCACGCCAATCGACTCCTGACGGACGGCAAGTCCCGGTACACCGGCGTTATCTGGAACCATGACGGCACGGAATTCGCTTACACGACCAATGCCCGCGACGGTCAGAGTTGGGACATCCATGCTCAGAATCTCGAGGGCGACTCGCGAGTGCTTTGGGAGATCAACGAGGTCGGCTGGTCGGCCAGGGACTGGGCGCCGACCGGAAATCGCATCCTGATCGAGAAGTACGTCTCTCGGGTCAACTCCACTCTCCACGAACTTGATCTCGACACCGGAAAGTCCCGTCTACTGGCACCTCGGGACGGCGTCGCCTCCATTGGCACCGC
Source organism: Pseudomonadales bacterium (assembly GCA_021295935.1). Taxonomy (GTDB): domain Bacteria; phylum Pseudomonadota; class Gammaproteobacteria; order Pseudomonadales; family Azotimanducaceae; genus Bin55. Next base: position 7,587 of record JAGWBL010000091.1, on the reverse strand, counting down.
CAGATACTCCGCGGACGGCACAGAGGTCTACTTCACGTCCGACCTGGGGTCCGAATGGGTGAGTGTGCACCGCCTCGACCGGGCATCCGGCGAGATCTCGCCCGTGATTCCGCCGAGAAACTGGAACGTGGACTGGTTTTCGCTTTCCCCCAATCGAGATCTCATGGCGATCGTGTTTAACGAAGACGGCTACGGCGTGCTCAGGCTTCTGGAACTGGAGACAGGTCAGTTGCTCGACCTGCCAACTCTGCCTCAAGGATTGCTGGGAGGCATCCACTTCGCCTACCACGGCCAGTCGTTCGCGATCACCTTGCAAACGCCCGAATCACCATCCGATGTCTATGTTGTCGAAATCGGATCAAAGACGCTTACGCGATGGACCCGGTCCGAGCTCGGCCCCTTGGATCCGGCAAGGCTCCGATCGCCGGAGCTGATTCGCTATCCGTCCTTTGATGATCGTGAGATACCTGCCTTCGTCTTTTGGCCCGACGGACCGGGACCGCATCCAGTCTTCATCACCATCCATGGAGGTCCGGAATCGCAATTTCGGCCTCGATTCAACACCGACGCGCAGTTCCTGGCCGCGGAGCTCGGCTTGGCGGTGATCGCTCCGAACGTCCGTGGATCCAGCGGATACGGCAAGACCTGGCTTCAACTCGACGATCGCGAATTGCGGGAGGACTCGGTTCGAGACATCGGCAGCCTGCTTGACTGGATAGAGGCCGCGCCCAATCTCGATGCCTCCCGAGTTGTCGTCTACGGAGGATCGTACGGCGGTTACATGGTCCTTGCATCCTTGGTGCACTTCAGCGAGCGCCTGGCTGCTGGCATAGAAATCGTCGGCATTTCCGATTTTGTGACCTTTCTCGAGAACACCAAGGGCTATCGCCGCGACCTCAGACGGGCCGAGTACGGCGACGAGCGGGATCCCGCAATGCGCGAGTTCCTGACATCCATAGCTCCGGTTCATCATGTCGATCGAATCACCCGACCCATGCTGATTGGACAGGGACTGAACGACCCTCGCGTTCCAGCCAGCGAAAGCCAGCAGATCGTCGACGCGCTGACCGCGAAACGACTGCCGGTCTGGTACGTTCTGGCGGAAGATGAAGGTCACGGCTTTGCCAAGAAGCCGAACCGCGACTACTGGGATCAGGTCGTCGCAATGTTCCTGACCGAGCAGCTCGGACTGAACCGTTCCGAGGTTGGACCGTGATCATCAGGCCCCGGATCCGAGGGTTCATCTGCATCAATGCCCACCCTGTGGGGTGTGCCAGCCACGTACAGAGGCAGGCAGCGCTGACCGAGAAGCTGGGGCCCTTGACAGGGCCCAGGAACGTGCTGGTCGTAGGAGGATCAGCAGGATACGGTCTCGCTTGCCGAATCGTCTCCGGGTTCGGCTGCCAGGCGAACACCATCGGCGTATCCTTCGAGAAGGCCCCCACCGCTGCCCGGACCGCGTCCGCCGGCTGGTACAACAATCTGGCATTTGACCGCATTGCGCAAAGTCGTGGTCTGTTCGCGCACTCCATCAACGCTGACGCGTTCGCTGACGAAACCAAGCATCACGCAACAGAAGTGATCAAGGCGCACCTGGGCACGATCGACCTGCTGGTGTACAGCCTGGCGGCGCCCATTCGTACACATCCGCGCACCGGCGTCTTGCATCGCTCGGCGATCCTCCCGATCGGTCAACCGCACAGCAGCCGCACCTTGGCGCTGGACTTTCGGCGACGCTCCGCCACTCTGCAAGACATCCACGTACAACCTGCCACAGACGAAGAAATCTCCAACACCGTAGCGGTCATGGGAGGCGAGGATTGGCAGATGTGGGTCGATTGCCTGCAGCATGCGGGCGTGCTGGCGAGCGGGTTCAAAACCTTTGCGTTCAACTATCTCGGCAACGACCTGACCTATCCGATCTATCGAGGAGGCACCATCGGCAGGGCCAAGCTCGACCTCGACCGGTCAGTGAGCGAACTGAACTCGATGCTGAGGCCCTGCGGAGCGATGGCTCAAGTCGCCGTATTGAAGGCCGTGGTCACCCAGGCGAGCACGGCCATACCCATTGTTCCGCTCTACTTCTCCATTCTCTTCGATGTCAAGAAAGCGGCCGGAAATCACGAAGGGGCAATCGAGCACATGAATCGGATGTTCAGGACGCGCCTGTACTCGGATTCGGCGGCCCAGGTTGACCCCGAAGGGAGAATTCGGATGGACGACTGGGAGGAACTTCCGGAGATCCAAACAGAAGTCGCTCGTCGGTGGGGCATCATCGATCAAGGCAGTTTGCACGAACTCGCCGATATCGAGGGGTTCATCTCGGATTTCATGAACCTGTTCGGGTTCGAGATGCCGGGTGTCGACTACGACCAAGATGTCGATCCTTTCGGAGAAGACATCCATCCCTGATCCCAAACAGAACTCGGTTTTTCTGCGGGCTTACCGGGGAGAACGGACGGACCACACTCCGGTCTGGATCTATCGCCAAGCGGGCCGGTACCTGCCCGAGTATCGCAAGCTGAAAGGAAGCACGCCAAGTCTCGAGTTCTTCAAGAATCCCGACATGGCTGCGCAGGCAGCGGTGGATGCCCAGCGGATTCTCGGAACCGATGCCGCGATCCTGTTCGCCGACCTGTTGCCCGTCCTCGAACCGCTGGGATTCGATCTTGATTACATTCCCGGCTCGGGCCCGCACATCGCCAACCCGTTCAGGGGCCAGCCCTTCCGACGATTTGCCGGTGCTGGCGCCGAAGAGGCCCTGGGCTACATCCGTGACACGGTCCGCAACACCATTTCAGAGCTGCCCGGTGACATTCCGCTGATAGGATTTGCGGGAGCGCCGTTCACCTTGGCCTCCTATGCGAGCGAGGGGGAAAGCTCCAAGACCTTCGCGCAAACCAAGCGTCTCATGTTCTCGAACGAGACAGCCTGGCATGCTTTCTTGAGCGACCTGGTGGACCTGGTCACCACCTACGTTGACATGCAAGTGTCCGCAGGTGTGGATGCCATCCAGATCTTCGACAGTTGGGCGGGCTGTCTGTCCGCAGGGAACTACCGTCGATTTGCGATGCCGCACACACAGAGATTGATGCACCGGATCACCGGACGTGTACCCGTAATTTACTTCGGCACTGGAAACAGTCACATGTTCTCCGACTTGCCAAGCACGGGAGCGGACCTGCTGGCAGTGGACTGGAGAGCGCCTCTTGTGGAATCGTGGGAACAACTTGGATGCGTTGCCATCCAAGGAAATCTCGATCCCGCATTGCTGCTGACCGATTTCGACATCGTTCGTCGCTACACCCACGAACTTCTGGCATCCGTGGCGAGACGGCCCGGCCACATCTTCAATCTCGGCCATGGCGTGCTTCCGCAGACTCCTGTCGACAACGTGCAGCGATTGGTTGCGCTAGTGCAACACTCCACATCCGGGCGTTAGAAAGGTTCGTCCGTTGGAGCCTGTCACCGTTCCATCTTCGATCAGCCGTTCAGATCACATCCCAGGAATGTACGACCGCACTCGCGAGCGGCCTCGAGTACCGAAAACGAGCCAGCAGCCGGATCGATCACGTAGTCCTCCTCTTCGCTCACCGCCGACATCAACTTACCCTGCAGGTCTACCGGCTTGGCATGCGGATGGTCGCGTCGGGAAACAGGCTCGCTGTGCACATCTGTAATGTTGTGGATCTTCCAGACGCCTTTCGCTCTGCGCGGCAGCTTCTGCAGCACGACGCAGTACTCGGCACGTCGGCGGGTTCTGTAGCCCATGCCGAATGTCTCCTTGTCCCAAGTGACCAAGTCGACGATCCCGAGTTCCGTGCCAGCAAGCCACGATCCCACACCCTCACAAACGTGGAACTTGTCCACCCACAAGAACAGGTGCCCTGAGGGAATCAACGCGGCGTCGATGCCCCGAAGGAACTCGAGAATCAGGTCCTTGCCCATCTGAACGAGGGCCGCTCGGCGCTGCCCCCGATTCGCCCCTTCGTTTCCGTATGAGAGCTTATCCAGTACGCCTCGATACTGCGGATCGAAAAATGCCACAGGAACTGACTTGGCCGGCAGCTTCCCCAAGAATTCGATCCCATCCATCTTGAGACGGGTGTTGGGCTGCAGACCGGGGGGAAGGGCCAGTTTCGGCGAGGAGATTCTTCGAACTCCAGAGTACACGCTGTTCCGGGTCTCTCGCTTCAATCTTGATCGTCTCCGCTGAAACGGGTCAACCAATCGCGGTTCGCGTCGAAGGGCTTCAAGCGCCGATGCTCAGTCACTGCGTACTGGATCGCGCGCCGGTCCTTGCGCGACTCCTGCGCCAGAAT
>JAGWBL010000091.1:0-3258 GCA_021295935.1 Pseudomonadales bacterium | reverse complement strand
CGCATCCTAAACGAACGCGACTCCTTCCGCAAATGTCAGATCGAGGAGCAATGCGCCATGCCGCGAGAAGTATCTGTCGAGAGAAGCCGGACGATCGCGATCAGTATCGAACTGCTTTCGGCTCCACGCAGTAGGCGTGAATCAATCGTCGCAACACCCGTCCGCATTTCTCCATCTGACGCAGGTCAAGAAACTCGTCCGGTCGATGAGCCTGATCGATGGATCCCGCTCCGATCACCACGACGTCGGCACCCAGTCGCGCGAAGAACGGGGCTTCCGTCGCAAACGCCACCGTCGACGCCTTGGTTCCAGTCTCCGCCTCAAGCAACCTCGCGAGCGCACCGCTGGGATCGCCTTCGAACGGTCTCGTGTGCACTTTGAGAGGATGTACCCGAACCACCATGCCGGTACGTTCGGCGGCGCGTTCGGCGCGGGCGACGACCGCGTCCCTGACCTCTGAGGGATCCTGCCCGGGCATCAAGCGAACATCGATTTCAAGGCTCGCGGCCTCGCAGATTCGATTGGGGCTGTCGCCGGCGTGCAGGCAACCGAAGTTCATTGTGGGACAAGGCACCTCGAACCGATCGTCCCTCAACTGCACGCGCATCGACTCTCTCAGGTCCATCAATTCGCTCATGAGCTCATGGACAGCCTCCAGCGCGTTCCTTCCCAAGAAGGGATTTGACGAGTGCCCACCGGTGCCTCGCGCGGTCATGGTCAGTGCCATGAACCCCTTGTGCGCAACTATCGGGCGCAGGTCCGTGGGCTCGCCGATCACGACCGCGTCCGCTGGTCGTTCGTTGCTCTCTTCCAAGGCCCGTGCGCCGGCCATGGTCGACTCCTCGTCGCAGGTGGCGATCACGGTGAACGGGCGTCGGAGCCGCTTGGCATCGAACTCCGAGGCGGCCTGCAGCACGATGGGAAAGAACCCCTTCATGTCGCAAACGCCCAAGCCGAAAACACGGGCTTCCCGCTGCTGCATGTCGAACGGATCGTGGCTCCAAGCCACCTCGTCGTAGGGCACCGTGTCCGAGTGGCCGGAACACGCAAGCCCTCCGGTTCCCTTCCCCTTCCTGGCAATCAGATTGGCCTTTCCTGGCTTGCCGGGCAGCTGGCGGATGTCGATCTCGAAGTCAACCTCACGCAGCCATTCCGCGAGCAGATCGAGCACTTCGCGGTTGCCCTGATCCAGTTCTGGTTTGGTGCTGCTCACCGACGGCGCCGCAACCAGCTGCCGAAGCATCTCGGCCGTGTCGGGGATCACGACTCAGGTCGCCCCGTCAGAATCCAGGCCGATTCTACGTTCCGTCCGCCGTGCATCCGCCCGTATGCACTACGATAGCGAAGTCGAGGAGGCGAAGGAGAGACATGTCACCACAAGCGACATTCGCGGACCGGGACGGGGTCATCTGGATGGATGGCGAACTGGTTGACTGGCGGAACGCAACGGTCCATCTGTGCACGCACTCCCTGCACTACGGAGTTGGCGTGTTCGAGGGCGTGCGCGTCTACAGGACGAGCGACGGCCCCCAAGTCTTCAGGCTGCAAGATCACACCAAGCGGTTCTTCAACTCTGCCCACATACTGAGGATGACGATCCCGTTCACGGTCGAGGAAATCAATCAGGCACAAATCGATGTCGCTAGAGAGAACGGGCTGGAAGAAGGCTATTTGCGCCCGCTCGCGTTCTATGGCTCCGAAGGCATGGGGCTCAGGGCAGAGGGATTGTCGGTGAGGGTCGGCATCGCCTGCTGGGAGTGGCCGATCTACATGGAAGGGGATGTCCGCAACACCGGCATCCGCATGCAGACCTCGTCGTACACTCGCCACCATGTCAACATTTCCATGTGCAAGGCCAAGGCGGTGGGCAACTACATCAACTCCATCCTTGCGCTGTCTGAAGCACAAGATGCCGGATGCGACGAGGCTCTCCTGTTGGACAATGAGGGGTACGCGGCCGAAGGCAGCGGCGAGAACATCTTCTTGGTCAAGGACGGAGTGATCCACACTCCCGAACTGACTTCGTGCCTGCCCGGCATCACCAGGGACACCGTGTTGACGTTAGCGCGGGATCTGGGAATCGAGATCAGGGAGCGTCGCATCACTCGGGACGAGTTCTACATCGCCGACGAAGCTTTCTGCACCGGCACGGCAGCCGAGGTGCTGCCCATTCGGGAACTGGACCATCGGATGATCGGCGACGGGAATCGAGGTCCGCTCACTGAGCAACTGCAGACTCTCTATTTCCAGCAGATCCGAGGAGGGAGAAGAGTCTACGCAGAATGGCTGACGCCTATCGACAAGTCTGGTACTCCCGTCGCTTGCCTCCCCGCAGTGACTTGAATCGTCGGTGCACCCAGTATAACTGTTCCGGATGCTCTCGAATCTCACGTTCAACGAGAGCATTCAATCGGATTGCGTCGGCCTTCGGATCGGCGGTGGGATAGCCTTCGACGACTTCCAGTTCCAACTGCCACTTCAACGCGCTGGCATCTCTGAACTGACTCATGAACACGACTGCAGCGCCCGTTCTTCGTGCGAGCTTGGAGACTGACGTGATCGTTGCCGATTCCACCCCCATCAACGGCACGAACACCGAACCCGCGTGCCCCATGTCTTGGTCGACAGCAAACCAGACGATCTTGCCTGCCCGCACACGGCGAATGACCGCCGACAGGGACCGGACCGGCAGAACTTGACCGTAGCGCCGTTCGCGCGCTGCGAGCATCAAGCGATCAACGACCTTGTTCCGGCTTGGGCGATACACGTTGTCGAAGGGAATCTGCGAGGCAAGAAGCGCTGCGGACAGTTCAAGCGGACCGATATGGGTTCCCGCCAGGATCACGCCCCTGCCCTCAGACTCCGCTCGTCGAAGGGCTTCTGCATTGCGTATATGGAAGTGAGGTCGAAATCGGTCGATGGCTCCGAAGAAAACCGACACCATCTCGAGAACGGATATTCCGAGAGAATCGAAGACAGCAACCACAAGGGCGGCACGCTCAGAGCCAGAGAGGTCAGGAAAGGCAAGCTCGATGTTGGACTCGGCGATACGCGCCCGGCGAGGCAGGACGAGTCGCAGGCACCGCCCTACCAGACGACCAATCGTGGGATGCGCACGGATCGGCAATCGCGCCAGCAGCCAGCAACAGGACACGCCGACCCAAGTCGGCCATTGACGCGGCGACCAGAGGGAAGTTCCTGAGGCTACCGACATGCCGACCCCTGCATGTTGTCGCAACCCGGACAACGGGGTTGCGC
>JAGWBL010000090.1 GCA_021295935.1 Pseudomonadales bacterium | reverse complement strand
GGGTGGCCTGCACTCCCAGTCACCCTCGACGTGGCGCGGGGCGTGGGTGTCACGGGACTTGCGGCACACAGCGGGAGCGGCAACCCCACGACTCTGAACGCAATCGCCGGTTTCGAGCGAGCCGACGGCAGCATCGTTGCGGGCAACGAGACCTGGTTGGATTCGAGTGCCGGAGTGTTCGTTCCTGCGCACCGGCGATCTGTTGGATACATGTTCCAGAATCCTTGCTTGTTCGATCACCTCGATGTCGCTGGCAATCTGAGGTACCCGTTGAGATGGTCCCGGAATCGCAAACCGACGACAACCTTCGAAAGCGTGGTTGATGCCCTGGACCTTTGTAACCTGCTGAACCATCGAACCCACGCACTCTCCGGAGGCGAGGCACGACGGGTTGCGCTGGGGCGCACATTGCTGCGTCAACCGCGTCTCCTTCTGCTGGATGAGCCGCTTTCCGGCATGGATGCCGACAGGAAGTTCGAGATCCTCCCTTACATTGAAAACGTTGCCCGCAGTTCGGGAATTCCGATCATCCTTGTAAGTCATCAGCTTGAAGAAATCACCACGATTGCTGACGAACTGGTGCTGCTTCATCAGGGACGAGTTGTCGCACAGGGTCCCGTCAATGCGGTACTGGGTTCCGCTGGCGAGAACAAGGGCGAGGTCCACGACCAGCACACTGTCTGCACGATGGACGTCGCCGAATACAAGCCGGACCAGATGCTGCTGGAGCTGGTCGGGAGCGAAATGAAACTGTTTGTGCCCGCCGTCCGCCACCGGCAGTGCGGCGAGGAAGTTCGTGTGCGAATACGTGCGAGGGATGTTGCTATCGCCACATCCAAGCCAAGAGGACTCAGCATCAGGAACGTGATCCCGGCGACAGTTGCCAGCATCAGCGGCAGTCCTCTCTCTCCCCACTGCCAAGTCAATCTTGAAACGAGTGGCGCTCTCCTCAAGAGCCAGATAACGCGCGCGTCCCTCCATGACCTGGACATTTCACGGGGCCAAAGAGTGTATGCCCTTGTGAAGTCCGTAGCGCTCGTGGGGAACTGACCGCCTTGCGACGCGAACCTGCGGCACTGATTCAACAAGCTCTTCACGCCCCGTTCCGTATCGCGCAATGACATTGCGCCACCGGCCTGAACCTGCAAGTGCGCGATGGAAATCGAGATACCGGAGATGCCTGATTCCCGAACTTAGCGACCGATCGCGCGCTGATCCTCGATCGCTAATCGGCAGCTTCGGTTGAGCGCGACTGCTACGGCCGGTCCTTCGCCAGCCCCCAAACAGCCCTTCCGGGCGAAGCGAACGACTGCCTCTGCTTTGACGGGATCGACGGCGAATAGCTTCTCAAGCTGGCCGAAGGCCGAGGTCTTAGCGCAGCGACTCTTGTTTTCCTGGTTCGAGATGTCGGCGGCGACACGTTCAGTCACGACAAAGTAATCTGTAGGCTCTCAGGTAACTCCATGTCGAGGCTCTCTAACAAGCAGTTGCGACATGCGTTGGTTCAACAGGTTGAGGAGCAGTCGTGGATGCAAAGGAATTCAAGGAGATCAGGAATCGGATTGCCTGTCACCCCAGCGCGGGAGTCATGCTGCACACAACCAATTGCATGAGAGCCAGCTGCGAGCTCATCGGCCCGTCGGTGGATTCGGTGCAAGAGCAAGAGGCTTGGCTCGGCGACATCGAAGCTGGACAGGGTCACGCGATGAGGTGCCCCCTGATCCGGAATCCGCACCTTGAGATCGCGAAGATCTACGAAATGCTGCCCGAGAACGCCGGCACCAGTTCGCGAGGCAGAACTCCCATCGACTACACCACCGCGCGATCACTCTTCCTCATCGCTTCGCGCAAGAGGATATGCCAATGGCCATCAATGTGAGGAGATCCGTCTCTGACTGACGTCCTCATCGCAGGCGGAGGCATCGCCGGCCTGACGACTGCGCTCTTCCTGGAAAAGGCCGGCATTGATTGCTGCGTCCTGGAGAGGGAGCAGTCCAGGGACTCTCCGGGTTACGGCATCCAACTGAGCCCCAATGCCACTCGGCTTCTGGCTCGAATCGTCGATCCCACGAGACTGGCGGAGATTGCGTCCGAACCCGAGTCCGTATGTCTGCGTCATTGGCGATCCGGCCGCGAGCTCTCACGCATCGCCCTTGGGGTCTCGGTGCGCGAGCGTTACGGGTATCCGTACTACAGCGTCTCACGACGAGATCTCGTCCGGTTGATTTCAAGCGCTGCCAAAGCGCGCCCTGGAATCGCCATTGAAGTAGGGGTGGACGTCTCCGCCTTAGAAACGACTCCGAGTTCCGTCAAGATTTGCGCGAACGGGAGGCAGTTCATCGGTCGCTGGCTGGTTGGCGCTGACGGATCAAACTCTTGGGTGAGGAAGTCACTGTTCGCTGACAAGCCCTCTCCGGCTCCACGATTTGAAGCCTGGCGCACCCTCGTCCCAAGTGACCGCGTCCTCGCCGGCGACTGCGAAGACCTCTGCACCCAACTCTGGCTCGGGCCCCATGCCCACGTGGTCCACTATTCGATCGCTGGCGGCTCCTCGATCAATGTGGTCGCTGTGCTGAAGCGTTCGTCTCCGCAACTTGAACAAGGGAATAGGACGCGTGAGCGGACCGAACTCCTGGAGCGGCTTAGCGGGTGGCACAAGTCCGTGCGACAGCTGCTCGCATCCATTCCAGATCACGAAGTGGAGGTGTGGCCCTTGATCCATCGGCACCCTCCCCGCTGCTGGAACCAAGGAAGGACGATTCTGATCGGCGATGCCTGCTCCACCATTTTGCCGTTCTTCGCTCAAGGCGCGGCCAAGGCAATCGAAGACGCCGCTTCGCTCGCCCGCTGCGTGGAACAGTCGGACCATCCCGAGCCCGCGTTTCGCAAGTTCCAGTCAATGAGGGCATCGCGCGTGAGACAGTTCGGCCGTCAGGCCCGCCTGCTCGCAATCGCATACCATGCCGGTCCGCCGGTTGCCTGGTTTCGGGATTTGGGTTCAGCCTGTATGGCTCGACGTGTCGCGGACTGGACCTTTGCTCACGATGCACCGTCAGGCCAGTCCGTACCACTAGATCAGACTGAAACCCAAACGGGTTGACGCAACCCAAGCGTCTTGGCGTGAATCTACGACTCGACGAACACCGAAGGACACCCAGCTCGATGCCCAAACACCGAATTGTGCCAAGCAGGCTTGTTGTGGTTGCCGCGTGTCTGCTGATCTGTGCGACCGCGATGGGCAGGTGGCCCATGGAACTCTCGGACGCCGAGGGGAATCCCACGCTCGCGCCGGTCCTGGAGCGCGCCACCGCTGCGGTCGTCAACGTGAAGACAGAGCGCCCCGTGCGAACGGTCTGGCGCCGGCTGGAGTCCGTCGAGGGCGGCGGATCGGGCGTGATCATTGACGCGGAACGCGGCCACATCGTAACCAATCATCACGTTGTCGAGGGAGCCACGAGCATCTCGGTCTCGTTGAAGGACGAACGGGAGTTCGAAGCCACCATTGTGGGCACGGATCCACAAACCGACATCGCGCTGCTACAGATCGAGGCGGACAGCCTCAGCGCCATGACGTTCAGGGACTCGGACGAGCTGCGGGTGGGTGATTTCGTGATCGCCATCGGGAGTCCGTTCGGGTTCGCGCAAACAGTGACCTACGGGATCGTCAGCGCCACTGGCAGGCGCGACGTGACCCAACGTGGGCTCGAGACCTTCATTCAGACCGACGCCTCCATCAACCCGGGCAACTCAGGGGGCGCCCTCATCGATCTCCGAGGCAGACTTGTCGGGATCAACACCCTGATCTACTCGCGCACCGGGGGCAATGTCGGCATCGGATTCGCCATCCCATCCAACATGACGCGCACGATCATCAGTCACCTTGCGCGGCACGGCGAGTTTCGGAGAGGCTTTCTCGGGGTGAGCATGCTGGAGTTCGACGCCGCGTCTTCCACCACGGACGAGACAGCATCGGACGGCGAAGTCGTCGTTCAACAGGTGTTCTACGGCTCCGCTGCCGCGGACGCCGGCATACACGTCGGCGACGTGGTGCTCGCCATCGATGGCGAGGCGATTGTCGATGTGCCGGACCTGCAGGGCAAGATCGCATTCAAGCAACCGGGAGAAGAGATCGACGTCACCTTGAAGCGAAATGGCGAGCAGCTTACGCTCAAAGCCACCACCGGAGAGGCCACGCTCTCACGACAACCCGTGCAACCGGAAGTGACTGCGCTGGAAGGGGCGCTCTTCTCCGACATCGCGCCTGCCAGGCGGTCCCAGACAGCAGGCGGTGTCATGATCGAGATCGTTCGGCCCGGTTCGGTCGCGGATCAGGCTGGCCTAATGGCGGGAGACGTCCTGACTTCAGTTGGGCGCTACACGATCCACCATGTCTGGTCGCTACGCGCCACCATGCAACACGTCCTGGAACAGAGGGTGGAGCCGACGATCTGGCTGGTTCGCGGCGGCGAGCAGCTGGGGTACACGCTGAGCTCCCCGCCTCGCTTGTTCAGGGTGCAACAATCCCAGCTCTCGCCATGGTGGTGGCGATAGGAAAATCCGCAGGCATCCGATTCGGGATGCCGGCTGATTGAACATCAGCGTTGCAACTCCGGTTCGCAAGGATCGTTTGGCGAATCATCGAACGCAACGCTTGGCTGCATCCGCCCGGCCGGAGCGCGCCAGAGCGCCAATTGCGACTCGCATGTGACACGGGTTTGTCACATGAGGAGGGCACGATTCGTTAGGGTTTCTCTTTGAGGATTTGCAGGTTGCCACTGCCTCGACTTTTCCATCGTTCCCTCCCCACGCCCATTCGGGAGACCGGCCGTCGACGCGCCTCTTCCTGTCAGGTCTGGGCAGTTCACACACTCTGCGGTGCCGTGGCGCTCTCGGCACCGTTGTCCCTCGCTGGTGGAGGCGTGAGCGGACGAGTTGCAGATTCGACGGAAAGCGTCTACTTCGAAGGTGCCGAGATTGAAATCGTCGAGTTGCGCAGACAGACGACTTCCAAGAAGGACGGTTCATTCGAATTCACCGACGTGCCAGCCGGCGAATACTCGATCAAGGTCGACTATCTAGGTGCAAAGACCCTGACCGCCACCGTCACCGTCAAGCACGACCAGCGCGCCGTCATCGACTTCGAAATCGGCGGAGAGGAAGCTCTCATCGAGGCACCCTGAGCGCATTAAATCGCCAACGGTCGGCCGATGGCCTGGTGAACGTCCTCGACGCAGATGCAATCGGCCAGTTTCCGGATGCCAAAGTCACCGAGGCGTTGCAGCGCGTGCCCGGAGTGTTCATCGAACGCGACCAGGGCGAGGGAAGATTTGTGGGCATACGCGGGCTGGAGCCCGACCTGAACTCGGCCCAGATCAACGGACTCAGCATCGCGGCGCCGGAGCGCGACCGGCGTTCCGTCGCGCTCGACGTCATTCCTTCCGAGCTGATCGAACGGCTGGAAGTGACCAAGACCATCACGCCGGACAAGGATGGCGACGCCATCGGCGGGATCATCGACGTCAAGAGCATCTCCGCCTTCGACCGCAATGGCACGGCCTACAAGGTGGCAACTACATCCGAATCCAGTTCTCTTCGTGGCGAGAACAGCCCGAAGTTCTCTGGCTTGTGGACGACCCTGACCCCCACGCCCAACGGCGAGCTCGGCATCGCCGTGTCAGGCTCATGGCAGAACCGTGAGTTTGGCTCCGAAAATGTGGAAACCGACGGCGGCTGGGATTTCGACATCGAGGACTCCGGGTTCGCGGGCGCGGAGGAGACTGAACAGCGCGACTACACGATCACCCGCGAGCGGTTGGGTCTGGCGATCAACGCCGAGCACAAGTCCAATCAGGGCAACGAGTTCTATCTCAAGACCCTGTTCAGCGACTTCGCTGATCAGGAGTATCGCCAGCGCACGGAACTCAAGCTATCTGACGGGAATCTCGAGGCGATCGACGGGAACTCGGCCACCTGGAGTGAAATCGAGATGGACCGGGAACTCAAGGATCGGTACGAGACTCAGCGCATTCTTTCCGCGTTGAAGGGTGGCGAGACGGATGTCGATCTCTGGACGTTCAAGTACAGCCTGGGCATTTCCCGGTCCACCGAGGACGAGCCCGGCCGGCTGGACATCCAGTTCTCCGAGAACGACGAGATTTCATCGGCAGGGTATCGCTCCCTCGGCGAGATTCCAGAGATCTTCTACTCCGCTGATGGACGGGAGCCGTCCAACTTCGAATTGGATGAGATCGTGAAAGAGGACAACTTCACGGAAGACTCAGAACGCGTGTTGAAGGTGGACGTATTGCGAAATCTGGACTTTGGATCGGTGCCGGGCAGGATCCAGTTCGGAACGGCAATGCGCCAGAGAACCAAGACCGACGACGTCAATGTCACCGTCTTTGACGGCGGATTTCCGGGCGACCCCACGCTGGTGGACTTCGCGAGCGGGATTGACATGGACTACGGACTCGGAGATTTCGGTCCGGCCATCGCCGTGTCCAGACTCTCGGGCTGGGTATGGGACAACATCGACGCTTTTGACATCGACAACGACGAGACCACCTTGAGTTCCGCACGGGACTACGAAGTCGACGAGGACATTCTCGCCAGCTATGCCATGCATCGCATCGACAACCCGCCGTTTCGTCTGGTCTACGGCTTGCGCTACGAGCGGACGGACAGCGAGTTGAGAGGATTCCGGAGCATCGAGGACAACGGCGATCCGGTCGTGACGCCAGTGACCTACTCCAACAGCTACGGCCATGTGCTTCCGAGCGCGGTCTTGCGGTACAAGAACAGCGATCAAGCGATCATCCGCGCGGGGTTCAGCAGGACAATCTCGCGAGCCTCCTTCGGCCACCTGAACCCGTCGCCTGAAAAGATCGAAATCGACGACGAAGACCTGGAGATCGAGGCCGGAAACCCCAACCTGCAGCCGTACGTCTCGACCAACTTTGACGTGTCCTACGAGTTCTATCCGTCAAGCCAGATCGGCGTGCTGACCGCGGGCTTCTTTTACAAGAACATCTCCGATTTCATCTTCCCTGCAGATGTGAGTTCGACGGCTGACGTGACGGAATGGACCGGCGGGCTTGACCTGTCGGAGGTCGAGGACATTGAAGCCATTCAGCCGCTCAATGGAGATTCGGCATCGCTGTGGGGGATAGAGACTGGCGTGACCCGTCGTCTCGCGGGAATCGGCGCTTGGGGCGAGAGATTCATCATGACCCTCAATGGCACTCTCACTCGAAGCGAAGCCGACCTGGGACTCGGCCCGGATGCAGATCGTCCCACCACCAGCGCCCTGCCCCGGCAAGCGGACGTGGTCGGGAACGTCATTCTTGGCTACGAGCACGACCGATTGAGCGCGAGACTCGCCGCCGCCTACAAGGGGAGCCGAATTCTCGAGATAGATGTTGGGGATGAACGCGGCGATCTCCTCCAGGAACCGACGCTTCAAGTAGACTTCACGGTTCGATACGACGTCACTGATGCGGTGCAGGTTCTCTTCAATGCGAAGAACCTCAGCGAGAGCAAGTTCTACGCCTACCACGGCGAAACCGACTTCAATGGTCAGTACGAGGAGTATGGCCGGTCGATCTCGATCGGCGTGTCTTTCCGAAGTCTCTAGATGAGGAACGCCGGGACTCTCGCATCCGCGCTGTGCGCTTCGGCGGTCCTTGCATGCACCTGCGCCTGGGCAGAACGAGCGGTGTGGGTCACGCCCGCGGCAGAGACCGAACCGGTTCAGAGCCCGGGCGACGCCGCTGACGATCCCGCGATCTGGGTCCATCCGACAGATCCCGGAAAGAGCCTCATAATCGGCACCGACAAGCTCCGCGGATTGGAGGTGTACCGTCTTGACGGTTCACGGATTCAGGACTTGCCGACGGGTCGGCTCAACAACGTCGATCTGCGTCAGGGCGTCCAATGGGGCACGACCACCGTTGATCTCGCGATCGCCTCGAACCGCTCCAACAGGAGCATCGAGGTGTTTCTCATCGATCGAGCCGACGGGACGGTCCGCCATTCCCAGGCTGACCGGATCCCGTTGCGGTTGCGCGAGCCCTACGGAATATGCATGTACCACGACGCGAAATCGAAGCGCGTGTTCGCGTTCGTCAACGACAAGGACGGACGGTACCAGCAGTTCCTGATGGCTCCCCAAGGACGGTCGACGCTTGTCAGGGAGTTCAGGACCAAGACGCAACCTGAGGGCTGTGTTGTCGATGACGAGAAAGGGGTGCTGTTCATCGGCGAGGAGGTCCGAGGTGTCTGGAAGATCGGTGCGGATCCTGACGCGACACCGCTGCTGACGCCCATCGTCAAGGTCGGATCCGGACTACGGGCCGACGTGGAGGGTTTGACGCTCATCGAGAGCGAATCAGGCAAGTACCTCGTGGTGTCGAGTCAGGGCAACAACACTTTCGTCGTGTTTGCGGCCACGGGGTTGCACGAGCGAGTGGGTCGATTCCGCATCGCCCTGAGCCGCGACCAGACCATCGATGGCGCGCAACGGACGGACGGCGTTGCAGCGGTGGGAGGCAGTTTCGGCGAACTGTACACTCACGGCATCCTGGTAGTTCAGGACGGCAGAAACACCCATCCGCGCGAAGCGCAAAATTTCAAGATCGTGTCGTGGAGGGAGATAGAACTCGCCCTGAACCTGATGCCTTGGCTCGACTGTCAACCCATCAGCTATTCCGCGAGCTGCAACCAGCTCCCGGAATAACGCCGGCCAGCCAAGATCGGACCTAAGCTCAGGCTTCTGCATGCGTGCGAACCTTGACTGCCATTTCGCGTTCGCGCTTTCAATGCTGGTGATCCCCGATGCTTGATGCCGTTCCCTTCGGCGACAACTGTGGCATGATGGTCTCCAGGCTCTGCCTGGGGACCATGAATTTTGGCCAGTCCGGACCGGGGCATCAAGGCGACTGGACCTTGGGTCCGGACGAGGCGCGGCAAGTGTTCAAGGTGGCACTGGATCACGGCCTGTTCTTCTTCGACTCCGCCGATGTGTACGGCCAGGGCGCTTCTGAGGAAGTCGTGGGATCTCTGCTTAGGAAGTTGCTTCCGCGGGAGCAATATGTCATCGCGACCAAGGTGTCCTACCCCATGGGTCTGCACCCGAACGAAGCCGGGCTGTCGCGCAAGCATGTTCTGGAGGGAGTGAACGCCAGCCTCGAGCGCCTCGGTCTGGACTACGTCGATCTCCTTGTCATCCATCGCCATCCTCATGGCATTGGCGGCCTGACGCACGTGCCGATCGAGGAATCGCTCGAAGCGCTTCACGAAGTGGTCAAAGCGGGCAAGGCCCTTTACTTGGGGGCTTCGTCGATGTTCGCCTGGCAATTCGTCGAGCTTCAAATGACCGCGACGATGAATGGTTGGACACCATTCGTGTCCATGCAGAACCTTTACAACTTGGTGTATCGGGAGGAAGAGCGGGAAATGAACCCGTACTGCTGGGAGAACGGCGTGGCGCTTACTCCTTGGTCGCCCTTGGCTCGAGGCGTCCTGACCGGATCCTACCGAGGCGGATTCGCGGCCGGCACAACGAGTCGCTCCTCCGGCCAGGATCGGGCTCGCACCGAGAGTCTCTACAGAGGCAGGCCCACGTTCTCGATTGCGGAGAGAGTTGGTCAGGTTGCGGAACGCATGGGAGTGAAGCCCGCACAAGTGTCCCTCGCCTGGCTACTTGGCAAGGAAGAGGTCACTTCTCCGATCGTGGGAGTCTCCAGCGCCTCCCAGCTGAACGAACTGCTGGCCGCGGGAGACATCCAACTCGATGCCTCCGATGTCGAGTTCCTGGAGGAACTCTACGAACCGGTCGAGAATCTGTTGTCGCTCGGCTCCTCGTGAGGCGCTCGCTCCGGAGCTCGGCCAACCGAGAACGTCGAATCAGCGCGTTGGGCCCCGGACGCACGCGCCCAGCCCCACAATGAAGCGACGACCGCGTTCGTGTTCCGTATGGGAGTGTCGGGCCTCGTATAGAAGGGCGGTTCGTCCTGGCAACATGGGCTGCGCAAATGTGAACCCTGAAGGCAATGACGAGGGAACGATCTCCTGCGAACTGTCAAGGCTCAAACTGGAGAAGCGTCCGGGCTGCCGTGCCGAGGTCGATGCTGCTTTCGATGATGTCAAGAGGACGAGGGCGCTCTTGACGCAAAATTCGGGATCCGATGACATTGCACCACGGGATAGGAACCGTCCGCGACCTGTGCTGCGGCGTCCGCATTCGTGGATCCCGATCTGCTGGTAGATATCGAAGTAGACGCCTCGGTCGGAGATTAACCCTGCACGCATCCTCGGTGAGTTAACTTCACTCCGTGCGTTCCTGAAGATTCCATACGGCAAAGCAACCCGCGCACCGGCATCCCTTCACCCCGGTCTTCCCGAGGTGCAACCGACGATGGAACCGGCATTTCCGCCAGGTTCCAAGTCTTGGGACTGCCAAACTGGGAACTTGTCAGGACGACTCGAATCGGTAGCCGCTCGAAGACATCACCAGTCGGTGCCTCCCACCCACCGCGTCAACTTCGAGGGCCTCATACCCGGCATCTCCAGCCCATAGGGCCACTCGGACTCCGTCCGTCCGCTGAACCATGCGCGTTTCGTACGCGAATGCTGGAACGCTACGCAACCGTTCCAGCAAGCCCCCTGCGGTCGATGATTGCGCAAGCGTCCGGAGGGTGACCCATGTGGGGGCGACAAGCTTGATTCTGCCTTCCGCATGGAACCGCAACGCATCCTCAGGTGCAATCCAAGCGTGGGCCTCGATCTCGTGGCCGTCTACCTGTACATCCACAG
>JAGWBL010000089.1 GCA_021295935.1 Pseudomonadales bacterium | reverse complement strand
TCGGTCCTTTGGAGCTAGGGCTGCAAGAGAGTGCAAGGGATGGCGCCAACACCTACGTCACGTCTTGACGTCCATCGCTGACTTGATGCTCGAAGAGGATGAGAACCGGCTGAATCAGCTCGACAAGACAGGATCGCGGTTCGGATTTACGCCTCACAACAGACGTATCACGAAGGCCGTATGCATAAACCTCCTCATGGTCTGGGCCAGGCCCTGAGAGAACTCTTGGATTGCAAGGAAGCTCCACGGCAATCTACAACGAGAGGAGGGCGCTCTTCCTGATGGATGCTATCCTGAGCAGCGGATCGCATGCCAGGAGTCTTGAGGAAGTGGGCATGGCCACGCTCGAATCCTCGCTCGAGCGATTGAAGGCGCATGGCGCCATTCGGTCGTTGCGGTCCCGAAGCCGAAAGACGTTGGACATGCGCCTTTGCGAACCCGCACAGGTGCATCAAGACGGGAGCACACAACGTGGAAGAACCGCTTCCCAGACACGACACAGGTTTCAAGCGGTCCAATGAACCCGCTCTAGCACCACTTACGAGCGATGAGTCCCGCGAACTGGGCCAGCTCATGCGCAAGCTTCGAGAAATCAACTGCGCTAATCTGTTCGTGCCCGTCGCCAGACTGCAGTTGTTGCACGCAGTGAGTGTCGCCGACCAGCTCAAGTCCGAGGACACCGAGGCGTGGACCACTCGCATGCAATACGCCCGCGGCGTCGCATACAACATTGCGTCCTTCAACTGGCCGGGCTGGGGCTGGAGCGACGTTGGCGACGTGTCAGAGGAACGCCGAGAGCTTGGACATTCGGGGGCAAGAACAGGTCTTCAGATCGCCGAAGCCATCAATGACGTGACATCGAACATCCTCTGGATCAACGGTGCGCACTCGCTTGCGGCTCGGGACTATGAGACGGCTCTGGACCAATTCCAGCAGGCGGAGCAACGCGATCAGACTGATGTCGGTCCCCTCATGCACCGCGGGTGGATTGCCCTTACGCGACTGCTGCAACACCCGCACTCGGATCGCGAAACGGCGTATCAGACCGCTCTGTCGAATCTGGAAAAGAGCGGACTGGAACACGCCGAGTTCTTTTCCAAGCAACTCGTCACTGCCCGGAAGGTCTTTTCCGAGCAGCGATCCTCGAGAGCATCCGAGACCAGATCTTGACCAACATGCAACGCAACCGGTTGCCGAGTTCGCGCGTCTACTCTGCTACTTGCTGAATCGGGCAACGACCCACTCAGTCGCAAGAGTGCAACACGACTTCACAGACAGCAGGCGGACGCATGAGTTCATTCGCATTGAGGCAAGGCTTCACTCTTCGTGAGAGCGTCCCAACAAAGGGTGCGAAGTACGATGGCCGGATCGCCGAGTCGCCTGGATGCACAGCAGAGTCGGTCGCACAACCCGTCCGTACTCCCAGCTGGGCCGGCAAGGGAACCGGCCTGACCGACTTGGGAACGCCACGTTTTTCTGAACTCAATCTCGCAGCAGAGGAGGTCCACCACATGAGTTCTTTCGCTCGCACGATCGCGACGTCTTGTCTGGGGATGGCGCTGGCCGTCGGACCCGCCTTGCATGCCAGCTACGTCGACGATTGGGGCCCAGCAACGGGCACGGAGTTGCCGAAACTGAGCATGCAGGATGTCGATGGAAATGATGTCACCGCAAGTGACTTGTCCGGCAGCCACGGTCTGCTGTTTTTTGTCGTTCGAGCCACCGGTTGGGACGGCGTTTGCCAAGATCTGGTGCGAGAGATCAATCAGCACTTCCCAGCCTTGGCGAGCAATGGCATGGGCCTCGCCGCGCTCTCGTACGACCCGGTCGAGCAGAACAAGCGATTCTCGAAGACCCACAATCTAGACGTTCCGCTGCTGTCGGATGTCAATTTCGACAGCGCGAGGGCTCTGGGGATCCTGGACCAGAGCATGCCCGAACGGTACTTCGCCTTCGGCGTTTCCAAGCCCGGTGTCCTGTTCGTCAATAACGATGGAGCCGTGGAACTCAAATGCGCAAACGAGAACCCGGACGACCGGACGACCGTGAAACAGGTTCTCGCTGACCTTTCCAGTCACACCGGACTGCAGCTGGACAGGGTCCAGGAAGTCCAGATCCAGGAGCCGGTGACCATCCAACCTGCCGGGGAATTGCAGTCCGCTCTCAAACCAGCGATTGGCGAACCCGACACATCAGCAGCAACCAACGTCGAGGAGGCATCGGAACTTGTCGAGGCTATCGAACTGACAGCATCCACTGAGGCGCACACCGCTGAGGATTCAGAATCCGACGAAGCGGAGTTCGGGACCGAAACTGTGTCCGACGAACAAGCGCCGCCCGTCGATCCAACGCCAGAGGAGGCGGGATCCGACGATGAGACGACAGAAATCCTGCCGGAGACAGCAGAGGACAAGAGCTCGAGCGTGGAGGCCACGCTCATCGAATCGCCGTCCGACGAGACGTCAACCGAAGATTCGGGCTCCGAAATCGATCCCGACGAGTCGTTGGAAGAGTAGGCACAGCCCTACAGTTTTCAGCTTGGCCATGCAATGAGCGCGGTCGGGATTGGCGTTTCCACCGACCGCTGGACCGCCTGCCTACCTGTTTGGCAGCGGAAGATCAACTTGAATCCCGAGTTCGACGGTTTATCTAGGCAGGAGCGCTTTCGTCACGCGTGCCGCATCCGGGGCTTCCCGCGGCTAACGCCAGCATGACGCATCTGGTGTGGCCGCAAAGAGCGAGATACTGGGTGCTCGGCGGGGTCGATCTTGTCCTGAACTCGACGATCAATGGCCAACCAGACCGTGGGAGCCGCTTGATGCTCAGCAGGTCTGTGACTGGTCGTGGCGTGAAGACTTTGTCTTCGGAACCTCCAGGCCCAAGTCACGGACTTCCGCACTCGCTTCCTTCGTAAACACCGATATTGTCGATCTGAACATTGGTCGCACTTTGCGCAAAGTCGAACGCAACCCTGCCGTGCAAATCCGTTTGCTCGATGGTAAACGTGTGCTGGAAGGTCTGGTAATCGGTAGTCAGGTCCGCCCGAAACTGTCCGCCGCTTGTGTTCACCCAATTGTCCATGTTCGTATCGGTGTAGGCAGTGATGTAGCGCGATGCATCTGCCTTCGCGTCGTAGCAGAGCGTGTATTCCTGACCTCCAACAACCATGATGGCGTGACTGATCTGAGCGAACCAGGGAAAGTCACCAGCTTCCCTGAGGTCGATCCGCACTTCTCCGCCAATCTCTTCGATGGAGTTGGTCACGATTTCCACGGCGTTCCAGTTGTCGTCGAACTGACCCTGTCCAAAGTTGAACGCCCCTCCACTAGCGATCAGATTTCCCGTCCGTGCCGGCAACGGGTTCTGTTCCGACCAAATCATCATGTCGTTCGAGAACAGACCTTCTGGATTCTGCAGTTGCAGGAAGTGAATTCCGCCATCAGCTGGAGCCTCGTCAAGCGTCACGATCAGTGTCTCGTCAGTGCAGTTCGGAAATGCTCCTGATTCACAACTGACGCTTCCCTCCACTCTGGCGCCGTTCATGTACACCGCCGATCCAGCTTCGACATGTCGGCCGTTGATGCGCAACGTGAACGAGTCGCTCAACGTAGCCAGCTCCACGGTGCGGGTCTGCGCATGGATCGGCGCGACGGGCCAAATGGCTGGCTGGCTCGAGTCCGATTGGATGTTTGCTGGTGCGCGCGCCGTTATCGTCAGGATCAACTCTCCCGCAGACGCCATGCTGATCAATTCGGAACGGCTGTAGGTATCTGCGCTGATGCGTGACTCGTAGGTGCCATTTGTCCATTCCAGCGCGATTTCGGTCACGCTGTCAGCGTCGATTTCAACCCCCTCCGCCTGCAACAGAACCGCACCATCAGACGCGGATTCCTCGAGCTGGTCCAGCAAGTCGTCGGTCAGACTGTCGTTCGCGGTGTCGTCATTGAGAGTTGTCTGGCGAGCGAAACTGCCCGAATGACCCGTGCTCTGCTGCAGCACCATTTCCCAGATGTCGTCGGAAGCCCCTCCTAGAGTCCACATGTCACGCTCAGGAAAGGTGTCGTCCATATCGACGATTTCAAGCAGGTCATGAATGTTGAGACGGCCTTGGGGCAAAAGCATCCAGCGTTCGTACGCGCCACGCCACGTCGGGGCATCCATGCCGCTGCCGGGGGTGTTCGTGGACACGAGGAATGGCATCTTGTGGCAACCGCCACAAGTCTGGGCGCCGGTAGTCCGCCCGGTGTCGTTGATGAAACTGAACTCGAAGAACCCGTCTGCCGCCTCCTCCGTGATTCGGTCGTCGAATGATCGCCCGGGAGCCGGAGGATAGGGCACGGCCAACAGGTACTTCGTCAAGGCATCCCGCTCAGCGGCGTCCATGAGTCCGGGTAGTCCTTCATCATTCGTGGGACAGTCACTTTGGTCGCACATGGTGGTTTCCTGGGATCCGTCCACCAAATGCCGCACGCAGCTCTCTTCGTCCCCCTCGTCACAATTCGGGTCTACCTCCTCGTTGAGAGATGACGTGTTGATACCTCCAAACGGATCTCCGGGGATGCCATCCCAGTGGTACGGGGCCGTGTCGCGAAGGCCTCGGGCGGGCATCGTGACCCTGGGCATGATCTGGTCGCATCCCTCGACATCGCACTGAGGCGTGTCAAGAACCCAGGCGATCTGGTCGGTGTGATTGTCGGGATGGCAACTGTCGCAGGAGAATGTCCCCGTCGACGACATATTGGCATCATGAAACGCCATGCGCCCGCTCTTGATGTTCGCAGGGGTCGGATCGTCCAGGTCGAATGTGCGGGAGACCGATGGGTTGGCGACATCTTTCAAGTCGACAAGAGAAACCGTGTTCTCCACGGCGTTGAGCACCCAAGCCTGATCGGGTGCGCCATCGTCATCTGACACAAGCGCGATCCCTCTTGGGACGGCGTCAACATCCGTTCGGCCCAGGACTTCACCGGTATTGGCATTCACGGTGAAAACCTTGTTCGAGCTGGCTGCGGTTACCACCAGGGTGTCATCATCTTCGCTCACGGCAATCGCAAACGGCGTCGCCAGCGCCAACCCGGCTTCGGGATGGTTTGGCGGACGGGGCTCCAAATCCCATCTACGCGGAGTCCCGCAGCTGGTTCCTGCGCAGTCGACCCAAGTGATTTGATTGAAGAACGCGCGGTTCTCCATTTCCTCCAACCCGTCACCTTCGGTTCCCAGTTCGGGCGTCGGCCTGTGCGACATACACCCGCCCGCCACTGTCGACGGTCACTCCGTAAAGAAGAGTGCCCACATCCTCTACAGTGTCAATGAGCAGGTCTCCGTTGGTTTCGTAGACGAATAGATCTCGGTCCGGCAGGTCCGAGTGCTTGACGATGTCGGCCTCGTACCCCAGCGACAGCACGTTATTGTTTAGAAACACGTGCTGGACTGCATCAAACGTGCATAGCTCGCCGTCGAGGTTTTCTTCCCGGCACCCAGAGAGCTGGGTCTGGTTGTTGGATTCAAAAGAAATGACGTAGAGGCGGTCATCTCGAACGGTGATCGCCCGCGGCTCCTGCGCGTTGATGTTCAGGCGCCGGGTGACCTCTCGAGTCGAAACGTTGATGACCGCAATTTCGTTAGCAACTGACAATGCTGCATAGGCCTTGTTATTGTTTGCGAATGCAATGCCGACCGGCTCATCAAACGTCGTGGTCCGAACCTCGTCGTCAATCGCTTGGATGGTCGCAATGACCTGCTGAAACGTCGTGCTGCGGAAGTCCGAGTCGATGACGCTGATGGAATCGGATACATGATTTGCGACCCAGATTTCGTTTCCATCAGGCCTGACAGCAAGACTCACGGGATCGACGCCTACATTGATCCGGATCGCAATCGTGTTGGTTCGCGTATCGATCACATCTACCGTGTCCGCGGGCGTGTTTGCAACGTAGACGTAGGAGCCATTGACAACGATCGGATTGGTGTGCGGGCTGGCGAAGGTCGTCCGACCTGGCTTGTCGCTGATGTCGAGTTGCAGGCCGGCTTCCTCTTGAACGGAGTCGTTCCCGGGGTCGGGGGGAGGAGCAGGCTCCGTGGGATCGCCTGAACTCCCGCAACCCGCGAAGACCATCAAAACAGGGGCCAACAACAGCCGCGGCAGTGGCGTCATCCAAGACGATGAAACGCGCCTGCACAGACTCCGGCGCTGACCCAGAAGCATCGCCCCACGCAA
>JAGWBL010000088.1 GCA_021295935.1 Pseudomonadales bacterium | reverse complement strand
TCAAGTCGCTATACCCCATGCAAACAATACGCGATTTCAAGCCAGTTTTCAAGTGGATTCCCGCTTGCCGTCCTCGCGTTCGTGGTCGAAGGTCTCGGGCCCGATCCGCCTCTCCAGCTTGGCCGGTTCCTTATCCGGGTTGTCATTCCATTAGTGGTCGCAATACCCCAATTCTGGAATCGCTTGTTCTCACGCCGCGTTCTCTCCTGCACGGACTTGCGATCAATCGGCGCCACCCCTCCCGCGATGCACTTCGTCCAGGCGTAGACCCGACTGCTGGCAGGCTTCGGGTTGGTCAGCTGCATCAATCCATGGTCGTCGTCCGACTCCGACAGCCGAGCATCTCTCTCGAGCTGCAGGCATGACGACTCATGGCGGATCACGCGGGGCAGGAACCACTTCGAGCGACAGATTTCCGCCTCCGCCCTGATCTACGCTCTTGTGGGATCGGTTCCCGGAATCTCCCCAGCGTCCTCGTGCTGGACATCCGGCTGGGAGAACGCGTCTCAGCGTCCGTGGGCACACGCATCGAGGTCAGTCATGACCTTGCTACAAGATCTACAGGGGCCGCGAGAGTGCGGGGTCGAGGTGGCACCCATTACGCGCCTACGGCAAGCGAATCTGATCTTTGCGATCGGAATCCACGAGTGTGCGGGCGTTTCCGGATCGTCGAGTCATCCGGCTCCGGTCCATGTACTCCAACAACTCGATGCTAGCGTTTCTGCCAAGACCAGTCGCATACCGAACTTCCGCCACGGTGAACGGACCCCTCGCACCCAGGTCCACCACGATGGCTGTCATCTCGCGAAGACGATCCGGCGTCATGAGGCGATTCGCCGAGAGTCTGACCAATGCTTGAGCGCGCACCATCTCCTTCAACTTGTGCGAGAGGACCGAGCCTCTAATTCGAAGCTCTTTCGCGATGTCTCCGATCGCAAGTGGGACTGGACGCTCAACGCATTCCCTGACTCGTTCGAACAACGGTTCGTCGAACGGCACCGGTTTGGGAGCATCGCCCGCGAGGGTGCAGCACCCCGAATCGTAAACGAGCAGTCCTCGTCCAACTCCCTGTCCCACAACGAATTTGACAGTCTTGGACGACAAGTGCAATTGTTCCGACAAAGCCTCGACAGAACACCCCTCCGCACCTGACTGTTTTGCGGACACGAGACGAAGGAGCTTGACGATTCTCTCCAGCACTTCGCACACCCGGGCGCGACGGAGCGCGGACCCGGAATCCACGATGACATCGCATCCGTTCGCGAGTGGAACGAACTCCTCCTGAGGGATGTTCCACGCCTTGCAGAACTCGCTGGCGTCGACCGGTTCGTTCGTCGTCCCAGCGACGAGGGCGCCGGCTGGGTCATGCGCTCGCGCCGCACGGGATGCCTGTTTGAGTTGACTGACTCGGGCAGGAGCTTTCCGTCTTCGAGGCAAGAGATCGATGCTGATGACCGTCCCTCCTCCAATCGTGGACGATTGGTCGTGGGAGCGGAAGATGACTGCATCGCCAACCTTCAGCTGAAGCGGTTCATGCAGGTTCGCGTCCACCAGTCCGGTTGTTCCGGGGCGGACGGGGTCGGCGCCGACCGAAGCGATCCGACCGAGGCTGTGGGCGGTGAGGTGGTACATATGAACGGGATGCCAGGCCCCTACGGCACGCGGGTGCTCGGCCAGCAGTTCGAGGTCGAGAGTGGCCGCGCGTACGCCCCGCATCGCGTTCGGGTCCATGAGCCACTGTCCCCTGCAGACCTGTCCCGCAGCGATGCCCGCGATGTTGATCCCGGTGCGGTCGCCGGCCATCGCGGAATCTGCCGGCTCCCCCTGAACTGCTATGGAGCGCACACGAACCGGCTTTGAACTGCCCGAAACGACCAACTGGTCTTGGACGGCAACCGCACCGTCGAGCACCGTTCCCGTCACGATTGTTCCAGCTCCCGGAAGGGTGAACGCTCGATCGATGGCCAGACGAAAGCACGCCGACCTGTCTCGAACTCGCCGCGCTCGTGCAGCTTGCACGAGACAACGGGCAAGAGCCGGAACTCCCTTTCCGGTGGTTGCTGCAACCTCCACCATCCTCGCGTTCTGGAGGAACGACCTGGAGGTCAGGGCTCGGATCTGCGTGCGAACTTGCTGAATTCGATCGCTGCCGACGCGATCGACCTTGGTCAACGCGATCGTTCCTGAGGTGAGTCCGAGCAAAGAGAGAATCTGCAAATGCTCGACTGTCTGGGGCATCACTCCGTCGTCGGCGGCCACGACCATGAGCGCATGTTGATGATTGCCGACTCCGGCGATCATGTTGTGAACGAACCGCTGATGGCCCGGCACGTCAACAAAGCCGATACGGAAGCCATCCATGTCTGCATATGCGAACCCGAGATCGATCGTCAGCCCGCGCGCCTTCTCCTCCGCCAGTCGATTGGTGTCGACGCCGGACAGAGCCCTCACAAGCGCGGTCTTTCCATGGTCAACATGCCCAGCCAGCGTGACGATCACGGCAGGGTGTCGAGTGCTGCAACCAGTTCCCCAATCGGGTCTGCAAGGCGCATTTCGAGCAACACGCAGTGTCGGTGCAGCCGCCCCAGGATCGGTGGATTGCAACTCCGCAGTCTCTTGGCGAGGTTTCTTGCGTCGCGGTCAACACCGCAATTGATTCGCAGACTGACGCCGGGGACCGTCTGCTCCGGATGAGCGCCGCTGCCAATCTGGCACGGAGAGTTCACCACTTCCATCCCGAATTCCGGCGCCTTGACGCTCATCGTCTTGGCAACACGCTCGGCCCGATCCCGCAATTCGGAAAGCGGCGTGCCCAGGATTCTGAGAAAGCGATTGGTCTGAAACGCCTGCTCCGGGTCTTCCAGAGTTCGCAACGTCGCGTTCAGGGCGGCAAGCGTCAGCTTGTCAGCTCGCATCGCTCGCTTCAGCGGGTTTCCGTCGAGTCGGGCGATGGCGTCGTCCGACCCGAGGACGATTCCGCACTGTGGTCCTCCGAGAATCTTGTCTCCGGAGAAGAAGACCAGCGATTCAGGCCGAACAAGGCTGGCTGGGCTGTTTGACTCCTCGAGTCCAAAGCGGGCGAGGCTGACAGGGGTTCCGCTGCCGAGATCCACCGCCAAGTTCAGTCCAAAGCGGTTGCACATGTCAGCGAGTTCCCGAAATGATGCCTGCTCCGTGAATCCATGAATGCTGTAGTTGCTGGGCAACGCCTTGAACACCAATCCGGTGTTGGCTCCGATCCGGGATTCATAGTCCAAGAGGCGAGTGCGATTGGTCGTGCCGACTTCGACAAGCTGACATCCACTTCTCTCCATGATCTCCGGCAATCGAAAGCTGCCCCCGATTTCGATCAGTTCCCCTCGGGAAACCAGCACTTCCCTGCCCATTGCGTACGTGTTCAGGACGAGCGCCACGGCGGCGGCGTTGTTGTTGACCACCGTTGCTGACTCGCAACCGAAGAGCTGGCATAGCCGTCGTCGCACAGGCCGTTCACGGTCGCCGCGCTTTCCCGTCCGCAGGTCGTACTCCAGCACAATGGGACGGCTTGCGGCCTCGAGCAGGGCGTCGACAGCGCCGGGGTCCAGCAACGCCCTGCCAAGACTGGTGTGGAGGATCGTGCCCGTCAGATTGAAGACGGGCTCGTATCCGACAACTCGGTGTTCGCACAGCCACCGCTCCACGTGGCTGGCGGTTTCAGTCGGGTCCGCGGACCACGGGGGAATGGGATCGGTGTTTCTCGCGGCCGACTGCACTGCGCGAATGGCCTCGGTGACGGTGGCAGTCCCCCAATCACGGCACAAGTTCCGGATCTTCGCCGCATCGAGTACCGAACTCACGCTCGAGATGTGCGACGCCTGAAGTTTTCCGAGCCGTGGTCTCAAGGTTCGATCCGTCTTGTCCTGCTCATGAGTCTTGGCACTGACTCCGAGGTTGTGAAGCCCAGAGCAATCGCGCACCGCAGAGACTTGGCCGGAGTGTCCTGGCCGAGCCTCCACGTGTCACGACTTCGCGTTCGGGCAGACGGAGCTCGTGCACTTCGCTTCCCTTCCCAATGCATGGATTCGAGCATTTGGACAAGCGGCGGGCGGCAGCATTCCGCTTCATGTGTCGAATATCATTGAATGTTGTATGCGTCCCAGTTCATGCGGGGATTACAGCACTCGATGAACTAGGAACATGGCCGAGTCCAGACCTGTCAATCTGAACCTGATGACCATCCGGTTCCCGGTCATGGCCGTCGTGTCGATTCTCCATCGAATTTCAGGTGTCCTCCTTTTCTTTGGGGTCGGTTACCTGCTCTATCTTCTACACACTGCCTTGGCGTCAGAGGAAGGGTTCGCTGTTGCTGGAGCGATGTTGGATGCACCGATCCACAAGTCTGGGCTCACAGCGGTATTGGCCCTGGTCGGCTATCACTTGGTCGCCGGGATCCGGCACTTGTTCATGGACCTTCATGTGGGCGACAATCTGCCGTTCGGGCGGGTCTGCGCCTGGTTGACCTTGATCGCCTCCGGGGTGCTGGCCGGCGCGGCCTATGCATGGATTTGGGTTCTGTGATCGCCACCCGGTTCGAGAAGGGACTCAACGACTTCCTGCTGCAGAGGCTGACCGCAGTCTTGCTGGTGTCATACACCGCTTGCATCGTCGGATTCTTTCTGGTTGCCTCACCCGTGGACCACGCCCATCTCGTCGAATTTTTCCAATCCCTCCCGATGCAGCTCTTCTCGAGCCTGGCGTTTCTCGCGGTCTGGTCCCATGGATCCATCGGCCTTCTCATCGTGGGCAAGGATTACATCAAACCGGGCGCGTTCGGTGGCGCTTCCGTCTGGATCGCGCAGATTTACGAAGTCGGCGTGCAGATCGTGCTGCTGGCATACGCGGTGTGGGGACTCGCAGTGATCTGGGATCTCGCGTGAGTTCCATTCGAACGATCTTCTTCGACGCCGTGATCATCGGCGGCGGCGGTGCGGGTCTTCGCGCCGGACTCCAGCTCGCACAAGGGGGGTTGAAGAGCGCTGTCGTCTCGAAGGTCTTCCCGACGAGGTCCCACACCGTGTCCGCTCAGGGAGGAATCACCGCTGCCATAGCGAGCGACGACCCGAACGACGATTGGCGATGGCACATGTACGACACCGTGAAGGGTTCGGACTACTTGGGCGACCAGGATGCCATCGAATACATGTGCAGGGTGGGTCCGCAGGCGGTGGACGAACTCGAGCATATGGGCCTGCCGTTTTCGCGAACCGAATCCGGGCGCATCTAC
>JAGWBL010000087.1 GCA_021295935.1 Pseudomonadales bacterium | reverse complement strand
GGTTCCCGGGCGCTCGCATGAGACGGATGGCTTGATTGCGTTGTCTGCTCTTGCGGCGCTTCGGCACGGCGATCGTTCGCCGTCTGTCCAGGATCTGCGCGGTGATCGACGCCTCGTATTCGATGATCGTCTCAAGCGGCCCCCTAGTCACAACATGCCCTCCGTGAATGCCTCCGCCTGGCCCGATATCGACGATGTAGTCGGATCTTCGAATCGCCTCCTCGTCATGTTCCACAACTATGACCGTGTTGCCCAGATCGCGCAGGTGTGTCAGTGTTCGCAACAGCCTCGCGTTGTCTCTTTGGTGCAGGCCGATCGACGGCTCATCCAGGATGTACATCACCCCGACGAGCCCCGCGCCGATCTGGCTTGCAAGTCGTATGCGTTGCGCCTCTCCTCCTGATAGAGATTCCGCACTGCGATTCAGAGTGAGATAGTTCAGGCCGACGTCTACGAGGAACTGAAGTCGTGCCGAGATCTCGCCAACGATCTTCTCGGCAATGGTCCCGCGGTGACCGGTCAATTCGATTCCGCGCACGGTGCCAAGGGCAGTCTCGATGGACATCGCTGAGATTTCGGGCAGCGTGCGGTCGCCCACGAACACGTTTCGGGACTCTTCGCGAAGCCGCGCTCCCGCGCAGTCGGCGCAAGGATGTGCGGTCATGTACTTGCGGAGCACGTCCCGTACCATGGAGGATTCGGTTGACCGGTAGTGCTTCTCCATGGAGGGAAGCAAGCCCTTCCACCTTGCTCGAGCCTTGGAAACGCGCTTGCTGGGACGGTGGTACTTTGCGATGTCGGCTGGTGGAACGCCGTAGAGGAGGTACCTGCGAAACCTTTCGGGAAGAGAGCGCCATGGCAGCTCGATGTCGAAATCGAAATAGGAAGCGATGCCCACGGCGATCGCGAAGAACCAGTGGCCTTGCTCCATGTTTCGAACTGCACCTTCCGCGATAGAGAGATCGTGATCCGGCACGATCAGATCCTCGTCGAACACCTCCATCACGCCCAGCCCGTCGCAGGTGGCGCATGCTCCGGCGGGGTTGTTGAACGAGAACATCCTCGGCTCCAGCTTCCCCACCGAGAACCCGCAGTGCGGGCACGCGAAGAGCGAACTGAACAGCTCAGAAATGCTGGAGTCCTCCATTCCCAGAATGGAGGCGGTTCCCTCGGACAGATCCAAGGCAGTATCGAACGATTCGGCAAGCCGTTGTTCGATGCCCGGCCGCACGACCACTCGATCCACGACCACTTCAATCGTGTGTTTCCGGTTCTTGTCCAAGGCAGGCGGATAGTCGAGGTCGACGATCTCGCCGTCGACTCGGGCGCGGATGAACCCATTACGCACCAGGTCCGCGAACACCAATTGGTGTTCGCCCTTGCGGTCGCTAACGACCGGCGCGAGCAGCATGACCCGGGACTCGGCGGGCAACTCCATCACGCGGTCGACCATCTCGCTCACCGTTTGTGCACTCAACGCCAGCTTGTGGACCGGACAGACCGGTTCGCCGGCTCGAGCGAACAGCAAGCGCAGGTAGTCGTGAACCTCGGTGACAGTACCAACCGTGGATCGCGGATTGTGGGAGGTGGCTTTCTGCTCGATCGAAATGGCGGGAGAGAGCCCTTCGATATGGTCGACATCGGGTTTCTCCATCATCGACAGGAACTGACGGGCGTAGGCGGAGAGCGATTCGACGTACCGCCTCTGACCCTCGGCGTAGAGCGTGTCGAACGCCAGAGAGGACTTGCCGGAACCGGAAAGGCCTGTGAAGACGATCAGCTTGTCCCGAGGCAGATCGAGATCGATGTTCTTGAGATTGTGCGTGCGAGCGCCTCGCACGGAGATGGCCGAGAGCGGCGAACTCATTTAAGCGGGAACGGAATCCGGGCAAACTTGTTAATGTATCCAAACGGCGAGGATATGCCAACAAGGGGCGTTGCGTCGTGCAATCTGGTGCGACTCGAAGCCGCCATCGGATACGGGAAAATCAGGTCAAGACGGGGCGTGATTGCATCAAGGGCAACAGGGGATTGAACCGCTCTTCGAGGGCATGCCATCGGTGTCGGGAACTGCTGAACTCTCAAGACTTCGGCGGTCGACTCACCCAAGTGACTGATTCACTGGGATGCAAGAAATCATGCAAGGCACCAGGGTCCCGAGGCTGGGCGATCCGGGAACCCAACGGCATCTGCAGCTTCGAGAACTATGGGGAAAGCCATTGGGCTCGGCTTGAGTTCGTGATGCAACGTGCCTTGAAGTCGGTCTCCGCGTCCGGATGGACTTGGACGGAGCCACTCAATGTTCGCCCATTCCGGGCTTGCGCAGGATGGGGTGCTGGACTTGGGTCGGCACCGCGTGGGTCGGTTTGGACGGAACCAGCTTCCTGAAGCCGCAGCGAATGCTCGAGATGATGCACGCTTCCATCGCCGGGACGCAACACGGCTGTCATGGCAAAGAGTAGCGTAGCCACGCTTTGGAGAGCCGCTTGCGGAAAAGCAAGAGGCCTCAGCGGACGCGCCGTGCAACTGGGATCGGCGCTTCGCCAAGTCGACCCCGAGGGCGCTAAAGTTGTGCTCTGACGGCTCAACAATCGTGAAGTGGGACGCTTTTCGTTCTTGGCACACTGCAATGCCGTTGCACGCAGGCGTCCACCCCATCGTCTCATGCTTCGCGCGTCTGCGGGAGATCTTGGAACGTCGACTTGGTCCGCGACAGCAGATAAACACCCAAGAATGGAGGCTTCAGACTTGAACCTGAAGGGGTCAGCCCGCGGCGCAGCTCGTCATTCGGAGGGCGCCGCCATTTCGGAACAGGGACTCCGTCGCCAGCACGTTTTCGCTCGTGCGCGCCACGGCTGGCACCGGTGATTCCTGTACCAGCCATTGGGACCGCATCATGTCAAAGTTGAACCCGACTCACAATCCAGAGCTGAAGAGCTGGCTCGAGAGCGCAAACGATCCAAGTTCGGAGTTCCCGATCCAAAACCTGCCGTTCGGAGTGTTTTCGCCACGCGGTTCCAGGGACTTGCGTCCCGGCGTGGCAATCGGCGACCAAATCCTCGATCTTCGAACACTCGAGAGTGAGGGAGTCTTGTCCACTCCCTATCCGGTGTTCGATGGCGCCTCCCTCAACGACTTCCTCTCCTTGGGCCCGAATCTCTGGTCGGAGACTCGACGGGCGCTGTCCGACCTGCTCTCGACTGGAGAAAACAGCCCTGAAGTCCGACGAGACGGTGCCGAACGGGCTCTCGTGTCGCAGCGCGATGCCGAGATGCATCTACCTGTGGAAGTCAGGGGCTTCACCGACTTTTACTCTTCCCGGGAACACGCCACCAACGTCGGCACCATGTTTCGCGGTGCAGACAACGCTCTGATGCCGAACTGGCTACACATACCAATCGCGTACAACGGCAGGGCGGGAAGCGTGGTAGTGAGCGGAACACCGATCCGCAGGCCTTTGGGGCAGACGCGTCCTCCAGGCTCGGATGCTCCTCGCTTCGGCGCCTGCCGGAGGCTTGACATTGAATTGGAAATGGGAGTGGTCGTGGGCAGTCCCAGTCCAATGGGCAAGCCGGTGACCATTGCCGAAGCGGACTCCATGATCTTCGGATACGTGCTTCTCAACGACTGGAGCGCACGCGATATCCAGGTCTGGGAGTACCAGCCGCTCGGTCCGTTCCAGGCAAAAGCGTTCGCAACAACCATCTCTCCATGGATAGTCACCCAAGAAGCTCTGGCCCCTTTCCGGGTGTCCGGCCCAGTGCAGAATCCTGTGCCGCTTCCCTATCTCCGTCAGGACGGAGACTTCAATTTCGACATCCAACTATCGGCGAGCCTGCAACCCGAGGGAACGCGCGACGCGACCACTTTGTGTCGCACCAACTTCAGGCACATGTACTGGTCAAGCGCGCAGCAACTCGCGCATCATGCCATCGGCGGATGCGGCATGCAGACAGGTGATCTGCTTGGTTCCGGAACCATAAGCGGATCGGAGAGGAATTCGACCGGCAGCCTCTTGGAGCGAACCTGGAACGGGACAGAGCCGTTGAAGCTTCAAGACGGAAGCGAACGCACGTTCATCGAGGATGGAGACACGCTTGCCCTTTGCGGGTGGAGCGAAGGGCATGGCTATCGACTCGGGTTCGGAACGGCGGTGGGAGAGGTTCTTCCTGCGATTGGACACGACTGGCTGGATTGAACTGGAACCATGATTCTGCATGGTTACTGGCGTTCCTCCGCTGCCTACCGCGTACGGATTGCGCTCAATCTCAAAGGGGTCGACTGGACACACCGAGAGGTTTCCCTGGTTCGCGATGGTGGCGAGCATCGCGAACCGTCCTTCGCACAGCTGAATCCACAAATGCTGGTTCCTGTCCTGGAGTCAGGCTCGAGCGTGCTCACTCAGTCAATGGCGATCATTGAATACTTGGAAGAAGTCTTGCCGGATCCTCCCTTGCTTCCAGATGATGTCACCGAACGCGCACAGGTTCGAGCGCTCGCGATGTCGGTCGCCTGCGATGTTCATCCATTGAACAATCTCCGAGTGCTGCAGTACCTGGCTGGGGAATTCAAGATCGATTCCCGACGCCGATCCCGCTGGTACGCGCACTGGGTGACCGAGGGGATGCGAGCCTTTGAAGCATCGCTCGCGAGAAGGCCGCACCACTCGGATTTCTGTCACGGTGACAACCCCACTCTCGCGGATGTGTGTCTGGTTCCGCAGATCTACAACGCAAGGCGATTTGAAGTCGACTTGGCTCCCTTTCCATTGATCCGACAGGTTGAGGCGAACTGCCTTCGCTTGAGCGCGTTCATCGACGCCCAACCCGAAAACCAGCCAGACGCGAAGTGATCCAGAACCCGCCGGGTCGGGAGCGCCCACCACGTAGACTCTCGAAGCCAGGATCGCGTATCGTTGCTCTGGAGAAGCGTGCCAAGCGCCGAATCGCCATTCCCGAACCCTCGGCTCCCCCGTTGGCAGGAAGACACCCGAAGTGCTCGTTCTGCACTCATGTTCAGGCCGTTCTTCGCCACGCTGGCCTGTCCTGGATTGGACTCCCAGGGCGCATGAACCGCGACGTGCCGCGAAGCGAGAGAGGAGAGCGTGGATGCTCGATCCGGTGTTGTTAGGCAATCCCGGATTCTCGTCGACTGCTTGCATCCGGAACGCGTGGTTGCTACGATGACGAATGGGCGCTTGCAGACTTCAAGTCTGTAGCCCTTGCTTGGCGAGGAAGGAGCTCCGAGACGTTCTTCCAGCATCCCGACGCC
>JAGWBL010000086.1 GCA_021295935.1 Pseudomonadales bacterium | reverse complement strand
GGTAGGCTTCCTCCAGCAGATCCCAAACCGGGCGGATCACCTGGGAGCCATGAGTGTCTACGAGCAGGTCCTGGGCATGCTCGCGGTGTCCGGCAATGTGAATGTAGGCGATGCGCTCGCCGGGCATGGACCTCAGAAACTCCAAGGGATCGTAGTCGAAGTTGACGCTGTTCACGTAGATGTTGTTCACATCGAGCAACAGCTTGCAGTCGGCTTCTTCGAGTACTTCGGTGATGAACTCGACTTCCGACATCTCGGGTCCAGGCACGGCATAGTAGGAGACGTGTTCCACCCCGAATGGGCGTTCCACGACGTCCTGCACCGTTCGGATTCGCTGGGAAACGTACTTGACCGCCTCGTGGGTGAACGGGATGGGCATCAGATCGTAGAGGTGTCCGAAGTCGCCCGATGCGCTCAGGTGTTCCGTGTAGATGGGCGCGTCAGTCCGGTCAAGGAATGCACGTACCTGCTTCAGGAACGAGATGTCCAACGGACCGGGACCGCCCAGATTGAGGGAGAGGCCGTGACAATACAG
Organism: Pseudomonadales bacterium; assembly: GCA_021295935.1. Lineage (GTDB taxonomy): Bacteria > Pseudomonadota > Gammaproteobacteria > Pseudomonadales > Azotimanducaceae > Bin55. The sequence goes on along the minus strand of JAGWBL010000086.1, from coordinate 5,759 downwards.
CGGAAACCGTTCCAGATAGGACTCGAACTCCTCGCCGAATCTGCCTCCCACATCGATCCAGTTTTCGGGCGCAACCTCGACGAAGTCCAATGTCTCGTCAAGCGACTGACGGTGCCGTCGCAAGGACGAAAACATCCCTCGACGCAGGCCAAGGCCAGCGCCGCCACTAGAGACAGTCATTGTGGGAGAACCGAAATCCAGCTTGGAGGCATGCCTCCAAGCTGGTTGTTCAAGTTTTCGGCTCGAATCTCGACCAAAGGGTCGTAATGCGGTTGCTAGCCTTCGCCGTCGCCTTCGGTGGTGTCGTCATCGGAACCGCAGGAACCTTCACCGCAGCTGCCTTCGTCACCGTCTCCGGCATGGTCGCCGTCCATTCCGTCTTCAGCGTCACCCTTATCGCCGTCGCCGTCCATTCCGTCGTCGCCACCTCCATTCCGTCGTCGCCATCGGCTTCGCCGTCCATCTCGTCGTCGCCACCGGCTTCGCCGTCCATCCCGTCGTCGCCACCGGCCTCGCCGTCCATCCCGTCGTCGCCATCGGCTTCGCCGTCCATCCCGTCGTCACCCTCATGTTCGCCGCTGGCAAACGGGCCGGTGATCGCAGAATCCTCGTTCAGCGACTTGACGCCGAACAGATCTGCGGTCGTGGCAGCCGCCGCTGAGCTCGCGAGGGAAGCCACGACGAACGAGCCGAGAGTCAGAGCTATCGGCTTCAAGCTTTTTTTCGACATGAAACTCTCCTGTTGTCGTCGGTGCCCGGTCGACACCGAAATTCAAGAACAACGCCCGACGACCTAACGGCCGGCCTGGTGCCCTCTCTGCGAAGATATTACTCGACTACTATTCGTTTCATGCCTTGCGAATGGCGGCTTCCGCAGGGGTATCCAGCCTCAGCCTCCGATCGACCGGGGTGAACGCCCGCTCCAGTCGCTGTTCCGAAATCCTGATGCTCGTCCCGATCGGCTGACTGAACAAAGCGATCCGATACTCCTGCAAGAGGCGTTCCAGGTCGGCAATGCCGTCTGGAGATCGAGAGCCCGACGCAATCCGTTCCAGCCTTCCGGCCCACCTCTTGATGCACGCCATGCCGTTGCGCTCAACTTTCAATCGGCCCTGAAGATGCGTCGCCCGGTACTCCATGGCACGAAGATAGCGCGTCACGTCTCCGAGTTGTTCCATGGAGTTGTCCCAGAGAAACTCCGAGGACACGAGTTGGTTGAGCTGTTCATCCATGTCTCGCTTCGTCTCGGCAAGTGCCGGTGAGACAAGGTTTTCCAGCAGCAAAGCCACGGCCGCACGCTGCTGGAGAACATTGCGCGCTGCGCCGAGCAGATCCATGCCGGCCTCCACCATTGCCCCACGACTTCGTTCGCGGATCTGTATCCAGTCGTCAAGCGACCTTGGAACCTCATGTCCAGACAACACGCCGTGCCACGCCGATCCGAGCAGGAAACTGTCCAAGAACTGCGTTCTACTTCCCAAGGTGGAGTAATGAAGCAAGAGCTCCGACTCCTTGGCCACTTGCTGCTGGAGATAGCGTTTGGATGAAGTCTCTTCCAACACGTACAGGCGCGCAAGGCCGCGCTGCGTCGTCGAGAAGGGAACCTTGCGCTCCGTATCCAGCACCAAGTCGACGCTTGCCCCTGTGTCCATCAGCACAGGAACCGCAACCAAGATGCCGATTTCGGTGGGCAGTCTCATTTCCTCAGGCAATCCAGATGATGGAAACCGAGTCAAGCCACGCAGTTCAATACCTGACAGATCCGCCTTTCGTACCGCGCCTTGCGTCAGACCTGTCAGGCGCTCTTTCAACTCGTGCAGGTCCCGACTCTGAGCAACCACTCGGTCATCGTCCGTCAAGACCTGCACGTTCATGGCATGAAACGGGTCAAGGGCTTCCAGATTCCAATCGGGCTCGAAAGCGGGATCGCGCAGAGCGCGGCGTGCAGCCTCCGTCAGCGCTTGCCCGAAGTCGCTCATTCGGTACCGCGACGGTTCCAAGAGCGACTCGGTGATCAACCGAGCTTGCTGATTCACCGGCAGAAACCTCTTTCGCTGCCGCTTCGGCAGGCCTCGAATCAGCGCCTCGATCTTTCTGCCGACGAAGCCGGGCACAAGCCATTCGAGCGGCTGTTGCTTCAGGAGTCCAATCTGTGACAAGGAAACTTGGAGATTGACTCCATCGTCCAGTGCTCCGGGCGCAAAACGGTACTTCAGCGCACAGAGCCGATTGCCGATCGCGTACCGCCCCGGGAAGTCCTGATCGTTCAGGAGTTCTACACTCCGCGCCAGCAAGTCGGACCTCTGCATGAAGAGTCGTGAGCGATCCCCTTCAGAGGCGCTTCGGTACCAGGCATTGAACGAGCGGCGGGTATGCATCTTGCATGGAAGGGCAGCCTTGAAGAACTCCACTTGCCGATCTTCAGTGACGATCAAGGCCGTCGTTCGCTCGCATGCTTGCAGGGCTTCGATCTCGCAAACAAGTCGCCGGTTGTGAACCGCAAACGGTTCTTTCTTGAGTTCCTCTGGTCGGATCAACATGTGTCGGACGAACAAGTCTTGTGCGAGTTCAGGGTCATGCGGGCCCAGCGGTACCGGTCGTCTCTCGCTCACGGGCAAGCCATACAGCTTGGAGGTTCGCAGGACCATGGGCTGGCCGCGCCTCTGGTTCCAGTGAGGGTCCTGGTACGTGTGCTTGAGCAAGTGCGCTGCCGCATCCTCGACCCATCTCGGCTCAATTCGCGCAACGCACCTTGCAAAGGTGCGCTCTGTCTCCGAAATCTCTGCTGCCACCACCCATTTGGGACGTCGTTTGGTCAAGACCGACGCCGGAGACAAGTGGAAGCTGATGTCCCGTGCACCCTGATATCCCTGCTTGCCCTTCCGGAATCCAACAAACCCGAGCGATCCCGCCAACGCTGATCTGTGAATCGCGGCGCTGCTCGCTCGCTCCTTGCTGGTGGGCATCCCCGTGTGACGGCACGCGATGACGAGCTGTCGCACAAGTGAACGCCACTCCGAGTACCGATTGGGAGAGATGAAGTTGGACTCCAGCAGGCGACCAAGAGCTCGGCGGGAATTTCGCTTTCGGATCTCTTCAAGCCAGCTCCACAGTCGCAGAATGGCCATGAAATCAGATTCCGAATCCTGAAACCGCGCGTGTGCGCGATCCGCAGCGTCTCTTCGATCCAAAGGCCGGATCCTCGGATCCTGGACCGCCAACGCCGCAACGATCACGATGAGCTCGGCGAGCGCGTCGCGGGAATGTGCTTCCACAAGCATTCTGCCGAGCCTGGGATCGACGGGCAGCGACGCCAATCTGCGTCCCAAGGGAGTGAGCGCGTTCGAGTCCAGGGCTCCCAGCTCGTGCAGGAGCCGCTCTGCGTCTCTGATCGCGATCGGTTCTGGACGATCCAGCAACGGAAAGTCGCGCAGATCGCCTAAGCGGAACACTCGCATTCGAAGGATGACCGCAGCGAGGTTTGAACGTCGGATTTCAGGATCCGTGTACGCGCGTCGGCTGTCGAACTCCTCGCGGGAGCAAAGGCGGAAGCAGACTCCTGGCGCTACTCGCCCACACCTTCCTGCACGCTGCTTGGCGCTTGCCTGGGAAATGGTCTCCACAGGGAGTCGCTGGATCTTCGCCCTAGCGCTGTAACGACTGATGCGCGCCCTGCCAAGATCGATCACGTAGCGAATGTTCGGTACCGTGATGCTCGTTTCCGCCACGTTGGTGGCAAGCACGATACGCTGTCGCTGTGCCGGCTTGAAGATTCTGTGCTGTTCTTTAACGGGCAACCGTGCATAGAGCGGCAGAAGCGCGAAAGTGTCCTTGTAGCCCCTCCGAATCCAACGACTCCACTCCAGTATCTCGCGTTCTCCGGACAAGAAAACCAGGATGTCCCGAACACCCTCGGTCTCCTCTTGGAGAATTTCTGCGATGCATTCCTCGAACGTCGAGTGGAGGCCTCCGTCCGCGGGCCGATATCGCAGTTCGACGGGGTGACCACGGCCTTCGACGGTCACGACGGGAGCGCCGTCAAAGTGTCTCGAAAACGCCTCGACATCGATCGTGGCGCTGGTGATGACTAGCCGAAGGTCTGGCCGACTCGGAAGCAGCGTTCGAAGGTAAGCCACCAAGAAGTCGATGTTTAGGCTTCGCTCGTGAGCCTCGTCCAGAATGATGCACTCGTAGTCGAACAGCTGCCAGTCCCGCTCGACATCGGCAAGCAGGATTCCGTCGGTCATGACCCTGACCAGGGTGTCGGGGCCCGTTCGGTCGTCGAACCTGACCGTACAACCAACCAACGATCCCACAGTGCACCCGAGCTGCTGGGCGATGCGATCCGAAACGGAACGAGCCGCCAACCGCCGCGGCTGCGTGTGTCCGATGACACCGCGCCTTCCCAGTCCGGCGTTTAGGCAAGCGAGAGGCAACTGGGTCGTCTTTCCGGATCCTGTCTCCCCAGCGACAATCACGACCTGGTGATTTCGTATCAAATCCGAAATGCCCGCCAGGTGCGGAGAGATCGGCAGATCCTGTGCACAGCGGAACGAAGGAATGTCAATTCGTCGATGCTGCACTGTTGCGCGGGCGCTCCCGACACGACCAGCGCGGGCCGAGCCACTCGAGCGAGCGAGCGAGTAAAGGGGGCCGCACTTAGTGCCGGCCCTTGGCGACGCTCCAAGTTCCTCGCTCATCCGCATGGCCTCCAGCGATGTGACCTCATCCATGCAATCAGACGAGCCTGCACTCGAGTTTGCGGTCCGAGTGCAGTCCCGGTCAAGACAATGTCGAGACTCACCAACATGGTTGGACTCTGCGCCACTCGATGGACGGGAACGTCGAGACGAACCTTAGCATCATCGCAGAAGTGTTCGTCCCGACCCCAGCTGAATCGACAAGGAGAATCGTCGGCAGAGCGGTTCGATCGGTAGCAGATCCATCCTCGAGGCATGGTCAGGCAAGCGGGCCGCACTCGATGCAGAGTGGCCGACAGGCTTAACGGTCCCTCTTAAAGCCTAGAAGAACCGCATGGGGTGGATTTCGTCGACGGAGAGAGTGTCTCCTTCACGACTTAGGCAAGACCACGCTGGAGACCAATCAAGGGCGAAATGCAGGGTCCGCGCGCGCTTGAGGGGCCTCTCGATTCTCGCTGCGTCTAAGGCACAGTCTTGAGACGCCAGTCCCCGCGGAGCGAGAAACCTCGAACGGGCAATAAACTGTGCTTGGCTGCCAATATGCTCCCAACTCGAAGGTATGCGTTCGGGACGTGCCTGACAGTTTCGCCGGTGTCCAAGCTGACTGACCAAATCCGCATCCGAGAGACGTGGAGTGGCATCCGGCACCGCGGACTGCTTGGACTCGCCCTCTTGCCATCTGCCGTTCCCGGCGAATTCACCCCACAAGCACCAGCCTCGCGCCGTTACTCAACGTCGTCAAGGAATTCAACCAGGACCGCAGGCTCGATGTGTTTCATTCGAACCTACAGACCATTCTTGACGGCCATCTTCTGGGCGTTGTCAACACCTCCAGCGGCAATCTGACATTTCAGCGGCGCGACTCTGTCGCTTACGTCGACAGTCCGGTGAGACTGACTCGGGAATGCGCCTCCCAGATCGCCGAGAATCCGGACTTCGGACCTGGCTGGCTCCTCTCGATTGCGGAAGAGTTGCACGTCGGGTAGGACCCCTTGATTCGATACACCGATGGCTCGGGCGCATCCAACCGGTTCGTTCCCTCCCACCTCGGTTTCGTTG
>JAGWBL010000085.1 GCA_021295935.1 Pseudomonadales bacterium | reverse complement strand
CGACGTACACGTCCTCGCAATCTTCAATGTGGGACATTTTCGATTGACACAAATGGGACATTTACAGTTGTCCGCTACATGGGGACGAGACTCCCCGTTATCCCGAGGAGGTCTATCTTGCGCCTCCGTTGGAGGACGCTCTGACCACAGGGAGTCTCGTGAAGAGACAAGATGACCAGAGTCACCATGTGGTGATGACGCCGGCGTGCGATTTGGTGCTGCGTAATGGCAAACCAAAGACCGATTCGATCATAGTGGCGGAGGTCGTGTCGGAGGAGGCTGTGTACAGCGTCCTGAAGGCAAGGGCGAGCGACAAGAAGCAACTGAAACGGAACAATTACAACTACTGTTATCACTGGTTACCGAAGTCGCAAGTCGTCGAAGGCGGTTACTTGGACTTCCGGCGCCTTCAGTCGGTGTCGCCGCATAGGTTGAACCACGAGTTCGTACGTTTGGATGCGCGAATCGCGCCAAGTTTCGTCAAGGACATCGTATCTCGCTTCTCGACGTTCTACGCGCGACAAGGCCAGCCTGTCATCGAAGAATCTTGAACTGGGATGTGAGGGCTCGACGGTGGTGGCGGACTCGTAAGGCACCAAGCACTTTCCGCTCCTTGGACGCATCGATGCCACGCACGGCGGCTGCTTCCGGAGGTGTGCGCGATGGTCGACAGCGTGGATCCGAAATCCGCGTGCGGCGCATGAATGTCGTTCACACGGCCGTAGCAAGATGTGTTTCGCCGACGTGCCTGTGTCGCACGGCTGAAAAATCGGCGGCCTGTAAGCGCTGACGGTCAGTTAGAGTAGGTTGTCGTTGATGGGGCCATGTTAGCCGCGTCCGATGGTAGATTGAGCTCGCGGACTTGTCTCGAACTCCCTTTCGTCGCCGTGCAACCAGGAGTCCAGCTCAATGGCCGTTCCGGGCTCACCTCCCTTTCGCAACGAGCATTCCCAGACAACCGCTACCCGCCAGCCTGCGTCCAGCAGTTCGCGCCGGTTTCGCTGATCCCGGGCGACGTTGGAAGTGAGCTTGGCCAGCCAGAACTCCTTGCGCGTGGTTGGCGTGGTTGCGTAGCGGCAGCCTGCATGCCTGTGCCAGAAACAACCGTGTACGAAACACACCGCCCCAAATTGCCGAAACACGAGGTCGGGAGTGCCAGGGAGTCTACGATTGTGCAAGCGGTATCTGAGACCGCGAGCGTGAAGAGCTCGCCGAAGGAAGACTTCAGGCTTGGTGTTTCTGCTCCCGATCCCGGCCATCATGCGGGAACGGGTCGCTCGGTCTACTATATGCGGCATTGTTGGTCCTGCTGGCGTGAAACATGTACATTGGTGAGCGGATTCCACCGGAAAACTCGTACGTGGTCAAGGCCGACGGTAGGTTGGGCGGCAGTACCCGACCGATCCGGTCCACCACATGATGGGGTTGTGTAATGGACGACGGGCTGTGTCCGCATCACCTAGCGCTAGGCGGAACGGGATTCCTGCTCGCGAGTTGTGGCGGGGTCCCCTCTCCGGTGTGCTTGTTCAGGAGTTGCTGGTGACGAAGCCCGTTCCGATCGTGGATATCTTCTCCGGTCCGGGAGGACTCGCGGAAGGGTTCTCCGCATTCCGTTGCCCAAACGAGCGCCAAGGATACCGCGTCGCACTGTCGATCGAGAAGGATCAAGCGGCGTATCGCACTTTGCGGCTACGCGCGTTCCTGCGCAAGTTCGACAGACTTCCCCCCGAGTACTATGAGTTCCTGAACGACATGACGAGCGGCGAACCCAACTGGGCTGAACTCTACCCCGAGCACTGGACCGCAGCTTGCGAAGAGACGAGGTGCATGGAGCTTGGCGAGCGCAGAACCCGCGATTTCGTAAGGCAGAGGGTCGAGATCATCCGGTCAGAACACGGTGGAAGAACGGTGCTTCTCGGTGGCCCTCCGTGTCAGTCGTATTCCGTGGTGGGCAGATCACGAAATGCCGGGAACGCGTTGTATGACCCGGATCGGGACGACCGGCAGTCCCTCTACAGGGAGTATGTTTACGTACTCAGGCGACTCAAGCCCGCGGTAGCCGTGATGGAAAACGTCAAGGGGATGCTCTCCGCACGGCACAATGGCCAGCTGCTTTTTCCGAAGGTGATGCGCGCCCTTGCGCGCAAGAGCGGGTCAACCCGTTATTGGTTGTTTGCACTTGCGTCGCGCTCAGGTGCTCGCTCCTGGCACCAAGGCGCGTTACCACAGGACTTCCTCGTGAATGCAGAGGCCCATGGCGTTCCCCAGACACGCCATCGGGTCTTCGTGGTCTGCATCCGAGACGATATCGCAAGCACACTCCCGATGGAGTTGTGGCCGCGGCTCGAACCACGTGACGACACGGTTTCGCTGCAGGAGATCATCGGGAGCATGCCAAGGCTTCGCAGTCGTCTCAGTCGTGGCGACAGCCCTGATTCCTGGCGGGCAGCCGTACGGCGCGCTCATGATCTCGTAAGGGTGAACCAACCCGTGATGTCACGGGACGAGGAGAACCGGTTCCATCGGGCGCTCGGATGTGCACTTGCCACGGCGGACGAAGCCGCTCCGCCCTGTCGCAATTCGCGTGGCGGTATGGACATTACACGCGACTGTCCCCATGAACTCCGTGAGTGGCTCCTCGACGAGAACCTTGAGGCGTTGCCGAACAACGAGACGAGGGCGCACATTCCGGACGATCTTGCCCGTTATCTGTACGTGGTCGCATTCGGGCAGACATTCGGGCGGTCTCCGAAGACTTCCGATTTCCCCGATGTGCTTGCGCCTCCTCACACAAGCTGGCACACGGGAAAATTCGACGACCGCTACCGGGTGCAACTCCCCGACCGTCCCTGTACAACGGTCACCAGCCACCTGTCGAAGGACGGTCACTATTTCATTCATCCGGACCCGGGTCAGGTTCGCAGTCTCACCGTGAGGGAGGTGGCCCGACTCCAGACCTTCCCCGACAACTACTTTTTCCACGGCAGTCGGACAGAACAGTATATCCAGGTGGGAAACGCGGTTCCGCCGTTCCTGGCATCGCAGCTTGCACGGCTCGTCTGGGCTGTGCTGAACCACCATGATGACGTGAGAAGGTGTCCAGGTCGTCCGGCATCCCTCCCGATTCCAAAGCCTGTTCACCAAGGAACACAGCTTCCCCTGGTCACCATGGAGACGACGTGACGCGCACGACTGCCACCAGGGAGGAAGAGGTTCCGCCTCGCGCGTCCGTTCTCGTCGAGAGCATGCGGGATATCGGTTATTCGCTGCAGACCGCCGTGGCCGACATCATCGACAACTCCCTGACCGCCGGTGCACGGCAGATCGAGATCCTGGCGGAAACCCACTCGGAGGCTCCGTCGATAGGGATTCTCGACGATGGCAAGGGGATGACGCGTTCGGCGCTCCTGGAGGCGATGCGTCCGGGAAGCAGGAGTCCGCTCGATGATCGGTCGGACAACGATCTCGGTCGCTTCGGTCTCGGCCTCAAGACGGCATCCTTTTCCCAATGCCGACGCCTCACGGTCCTCACTTGCAAGGAAGGCGTGATGTCCGCCGCAACATGGGATTTGGACACTGTCGCCGCGCGCGACAGGTGGATCGTCGAGGTTCCGGATACACCCGAACGAATTCCTTGGTCCGATCAAATGAGTGGGGACGGAACGCTCGTCGTTTGGGAGAAGCTCGACCGTCTAGTCGGCTCCGACAGTGACCGACAGGACTTGGTTCGTCAACTCGACGACACTGCGACGCACCTCGAGTTCGTCTTCCACCGGTTCCTCTCTGGAAGGGAAGACAGGGAGGGACGGGTGAGGATCTCCCTCAACGGCCGCGACCTTGAACCGTTCGATCCCTTCCACTCGCACCATCCGGCCACTCAGCATCATCCGGAAGAGCCCATCCTTCTCGACGGCAAGGAGGTCACGCTCAGACCGGTGACCCTGCCCCATCACGACAGGGTTTCCCCGGAAGACTGGAAACGATACGCGGGGCGGGAAGGATACGTGAAGAACCAGGGGTTTTACCTGTATCGGAACCGGCGGCTGATTGTCCACGGCACATGGTTCCGGCTTGCACGGCAGCAGGAACTCACGAAGCTCTCCCGTGTCCTCATCGATATACCGAACAGCCTTGATTCCGAGTGGAAGATCGACGTCAAGAAGGCCTGGGCGCAGCCACCGGCTCCGGTTCGGGAGAGGCTTCGCCAGATTGTAGAACGAATCGGTATCCCGTCGAGGCGGACGTACACGGCTCGGGGTACCCGGCTCACGGAAGACAGTCACCTTCCGGTCTGGACACGCTCTCAGGACAAGAATCGAATCTCGTACGGTCTCAACGCTGAACACCCGTTGCTCGCGGCATTCGAAGAGCGCCTCGACGAGGGAATGGCAGACGAGTTCAGAAGACTGATCGGGCTCGTTGTTTCTACGCTTCCGGTCGAGGCGCTGTATGCGGATGTCAGTGCGAACTCCGAATCCGTAGCGCCAGAGGCGCTCGACCCGGACGACTTCACGGAGATCGTGGAGGCGACCTGGCGCATTCTCCGCCAAGGCGGGTTGACGAAGTCCGAAACGGAGGCCCGCATGAAATCCGCAGATCCGTTTCGAGCAAACTGGGAGAAAACGACGAACGTGATTCGGTCGCTGGAAGCCTGAAGGTTGGAGGATCCGTGACGGACCTAGAAAAGCTGAAGACCATGGTAGGCGCCCTGCTTGGAAGCGATCTTGCGACACAGGAAAAGATCCGCGAGTACATCCGCGACGCTCGTCACATGTGTCCGGGCGTCACGGACGCGGAGGCAGAGGAGCTGGCTCTATGGTTCGAGACGGTCCATGGCGTCTCGATGATGGATGGCGCCGCCCTGCAGGAGCGGGGATTCGAACCGTGGCTTGAGGATGCGCGGTCCGGGATTGAGCCCTACTATTGGGAACGATACAGAAGCCTTCTGGTCAGTAGGGACTTCTCCGGCCAGGTTCTGGCTACCCTGGACAACGTCACGGACCGGATTCTCGGACTCCTCGAGAACCCCGCCAAGGAAGGGGAATGGGATCGCCGGGGCATGGTGATGGGCCACGTCCAGTCGGGAAAGACGGCCAACTACACCGGACTGGTCTGCAAGGCCGCCGACGCCGGTTACAAGGTGATCGTCATTATTGCCGGAATCCACAACAACCTGCGAAACCAGACCCAGCGCCGAATAGACGAAGGGTTCATTGGCCTGGACAGCACCGGGCGGCTGAGGGGGATGCTCCCGGCCCAGAGCCTTGTGGGTGTCGGCCGTTTTGATTCCCGCCGACAGCCCAACTCGTTCACCACTTCGCAACGTGATTTCAACAAGGCGATCGCCGACAGTCTG